>NZ_QOAY01000288.1:21889-31404 GCF_003314775.1 Microbacterium sp. H6
ATCGCCGTGGGATCGAGCATCACGAGCGAGGAGTATCTGGTCGATCTGAACGGCGACCTCACCGCTGAACCGCGTCTCGTCTGGCCCCGACGAGAAGGGGTCGAGTACTCGATCGAGCACGCGGTCGTGGACGGCGATGACCGGTTGCTCGTGCTCCACAACGACGGGGCGCTCGACTTCGAGCTCGTCTCGGTCTCCGCCTCCGATCCGCAGGGCCGACGACGGGTTGTGCTCCCCCACGAGCAGGGACGGCGACTGCTCGGGGTCGAGGCCTTCCGCGACTTCGCCACCGTGGAGTACCGCAGCGAAGGTCTGGAGCGTGTGGGCCTGCTCGACTACGTCACGGATGCGGTCGAGGAACTCGCCTTCGACGAGCCGCTCTACTCGGCGGGCGTGAGCGGAAACCCGGAATGGCACTCGCCGTTCCTCCGCCTCGGGTACACGTCGTTCGTGACGCCCGGAACCGTGTACGACCTCGAACTCGCCACCCGTGAGCTGGTGCTGCGCAAGCAGGTACCCGTGCTGGGTGGCTACGACCCGACGGACTACGGCCAGCGACGCGAATGGGCCACCGCGGCCGACGGCGTGCGCGTGCCGATCTCACTCGTCTGGAAGCGCTCGTTCGGGGAGCCGGGAGCGGAACCGCGCCCTGTGCACCTCTACGGCTACGGATCCTACGAGCACTCGATCGATCCCGGATTCTCGGTCGCGCGTCTCTCCGAGCTGGACCGCGGTGTGATCTTCGCGGTCGCCCATGTGCGCGGAGGCGGCGAGATGGGCAGGCAGTGGTACGAGGACGGGAAGCTCCTCCACAAGCGCAACACCTTCACCGACTTCGTCTCCTGCGGCGAGCATCTGGTCGAGACGGGTGTGACCACTCCGAGCCGGATGGTGGCAGAGGGTGGCAGCGCCGGCGGTCTGCTCATGGGCGCCGTGACGAATCTCGCGCCCGAGCTGTTCGCCGGGATCCTCGCCGGCGTGCCTTTCGTGGACGCCCTGACGACGATCCTCGATCCGTCGCTGCCACTGACCGTGATCGAGTGGGACGAGTGGGGCGACCCGCTTCACGACAAGGATGTCTATGCCTACATGAAGTCGTACAGCCCGTACGAGAACGTCCGCGACGGCGTCCGGTATCCGCGGATCCTCGCGGTCACCTCGCTGAACGACACCCGGGTGCTCTACGTGGAGCCGGCGAAGTGGGTTGCCCGTCTGCGCGAGGCCGGGGCCACCGACGTGCTGCTCAAGTGCGAGATGGTCGCGGGGCACGGCGGCGTGAGCGGACGCTACAACTCCTGGAAGGAGCGGGCGTTCGAGCTCGCCTGGCTCCTCGACACTCTCGGCCTCGCCGAGGTGTGACACCGGACTGTCCTCGCGTTCGCGCCTGAACGAACGCGAGGACACGCCTGCGTGAGTGCGAGCGCGAGGACAGGCGATCACGCCGGAACAGGCAGGTTGCGACTCAAGCGGCCTGTTCCGGCGCGGTGGCCCGTCGCCGCGTCGTCCCGAGAATGCGGGTCGAGGATGATTCCGCGAGGTGACCCGAACCGGCGCGAGCTGCAGACGGGCCCCGGGCTCAACCGAAGAGTGCAGCCGCCTCGTCGTAGCGGTAGCGGGGAACCGTGTTCAGCTCACCGAGCGCGTCGGCGAACGGCACACGCACGATGTCGGTGCCCTGCATCGCGACCATCTGACCCCATGCACCGTCGACGATCGCGTCAGCCGCGTGCAGTCCGAGCCGCGTCGCGAGAACGCGGTCGAAAGCAGAGGGCGATCCACCACGCTGGATGTGTCCGAGGATCGTCGCCCGCGTCTCGATCCCCGTGATGCGCTCGATCTCAGGGGCGAGCTGGTCTCCGATACCGCCGAGGCGCGGGCGATTGAACGCGTCGAGCCCCTTGTCGCTGTATGCCTCGTCCATGCCGAGCAGCTTGAAGCCCTCCGAGACGACGACCAGTGGTGCACGTCCGCGATCATGTGCACTGGTCACGAGCTCCGTGATGTCATCGATGGACATCGGCACCTCGGGGATGCAGATCACGTGAGCGCCTGCGGCCATGCCGGCATGCAGCGCGATCCAGCCGACGTGCCGGCCCATGACCTCTGCGACCATGCAGCGCTGGTGCGAGTCGCCGGTCGTGCGCAAGCGGTCCATGGCGTCCGTGGCGATGTTGACCGCGGTGTCGAAGCCGAACGAGTAGTCCGTCGCCTGCAGGTCGTTGTCGATCGTCTTGGGGACGCCGATGACCTTGATCCCGTCCTTCGCGAGACGGTCGGCCGCGGCGAGTGTGCCCTCGCCGCCGATCGCGATGATGCCGTCGATCTTGTGCCCGTAGAGAGTCTTGGCGATGTTCTCGGCTCCCCCGCGCTCGCCCTCGTAGGGGTTGGTGCGGCTGGTGCCCAGGATGGTGCCGCCGACCTTCGACAAGCCCTTCACCTCGTGTCGGGTCAACGGCATGAAGTCACCGTCGACCAGGCCACGCCATCCATCTCTGATGCCGACGAACTCCAGGTCGTACGTGGTGGTGCCCTTGAGCACGATGCCGCGGATGACCGCGTTGAGGCCGGGGCAGTCGCCGCCGCTCGTCAGGATGCCGATCTTCATGCTGGTGCCTTCAGACGTTCGGGAGATGGGGGGGAAAAGGCGACGCTGCCTTCGATCGACCCTAGCGCCCCGGCACGTCCGGGCGCCATTCGGGAGCGACGAAAAACGTCGATCTTGACGGCTGGATTCTCCGAAATCGATGAACTTCCCGATCGCCGGAGATCTGACCCTCCGCAGCGCGTTAAGAACAGTGGTTCTTGACGCTCAGATCTCGCCGAGCGCCTGACGCAGCAGATGCATGAGTGCCGCCAGCTGCACCGGTTCGGCCGCCGACTCGTCGACCGCTTCCCCGTCGAGCGCGCGAGCCGCGAGCCCCTGCTTCTGGTCGATCAACTCCGCGATCTTGGTGTCGATCGTGTGCGCGGCGATGATCCGCCATGCAGTGACCGGCTCATCTTGGCCGATCCGATGCACGCGGTCGATCGCCTGCGTCTGCTCGGCAGCCGTCCAGGACAGCTCGGCGAGGACCACGTTCGACGCGGCCTGCAGGTTGAGACCGACGCCCGCCGCGGTGAGCGAGCAGACGGCGATGCCGACCTCGGGGTCGCCGTTGAAGTCGTCGATCGCCTGCTGCCGGACCGTGGTGGTCTGGTCTCCACGGATCGACACCGAGCGGATGCCCGCGGCGGCGAAGTGCGCCTCCGCCTGGTCCATGACGTCGATGTGCTTCGCGAAGAAGACGACCTTGCCCACCGAGCGCTGGAGCTGTGCGGCGTAGTCCGCTGCGAGCGGAGCCTTCGCCTGACCGATACGGCGCACCATGGTGAAGACGTTGTCTCCGCCTGTGCCAGCGGCCTTCGACTCCTCGAGCTCGTTCTGAGCGACCAGCCGCACGATGTCCTCGTCGATCTCGCCGGGGGCGAGGCCGCGATCTCCTCGCGCCTCGATGATGCGACGGTAGCGAGCGGCGAGCCGCTCCCCCAGCTCGCGTTCGGCCTGGCGGATGCTGCGTCCGAACTCGTCGTCGAGCTGGACCGGCAGATCGGCGATGAGCTTGTCCGGAAGGTCCGCCGCCACGTCCTTCTTCTTGCGACGGACGATGCCCATCGAGATGACGGCGTCGCGCGCTTCCGGGTAGAAGGCCTTGTCTGCCGGCGTGAAGCCCGTCGCGTCGAGCTTCTCCATGAGCTCAGGGCCCGGCTTCTCACCGGTCGTCCACCCAAGGAAACGCCAGATCGCATCGAAGTCCTCGACATCGTTGATCAACGGCGTGCCGGTGAGGGCGAGCATCAGAGGGTTGTGACCCGGAGTGCGCTCGCGCACCTGAGCGGCCAGCGACAGCACGTTCTGCGACCGCTGCGACGAGAGGTTCTTGATGAAGTGGGCCTCGTCGACGACCATGCCTCGCAGGCCGATCGACGCGAGCCACGACATGTGCCGGTCCAGGATCTCGTAGTTGACGATGAAGACGTCGGCGAAGGCGTCGATGTCGTCGCCGTCTCCCTGGATGACCGTCGCACGACGCTGCGGCGTCCACCGCTCGACCTCGCGTGCCCAGTTCATCTTAACGACGTTGGGCACCACGACCAGGAGCGGGTATGCACCGGCGACGGAGGCTGCGAGCACGGACTGCGCGGTCTTGCCGAGACCCGGCTCGTCCGCCAGCAGGAAGCTGCGGTGCCCGGCCTTCACGGCTTCGAGGAACCGCGACTGGTGCACCATGACCTCGAGGCCCTTGGGCGAGATGTGGTCGAACTCGGGTGCAGGCGGCAGCTCCATCGACGCCGCAGCGCCGCCGGCCCCTGTCTCGAACGCCTTGTAGAGCGGACCCATGAGCTCCCAGCCGTCCAGACGACGGCGCGGGGTGGCGGCCGGACGCGGCGTGAGGTCGGGAGCCAGGAACGGGTTGGCCAGTTGCCGCGCCTCGACCGAGGGCGGGGTCACCTGTCGCTCGGCGATCGCGGCGGGAACCACCGAGATCTGCACCGGGGCAGCGTCGGCGATGATGAGCTCTTCCGGCGCCAGTTCGGCTCCGGATTCGAGCAGCCAGTCCCGACGCATGCGCTTCGCCACCGGCGACGTCGCCTGGTCGGCCTCGAGCAGCTGGATGAGCGACGTGTCGCGGGCTGCCGTCTTGGCGAGGATCGTCGCGACTCCGTCGAGCCGCTTGAGCAGCTCGACGCGTGCGGGATCGGTGATCTCGCTGTCGGCCTTCACTCTCGCGCGCTCCTCGCGCACCAGGAAGGCGATCACCTGGAACTTCACCCGGTTCGTGGGTCCGAGCTTGCCGCGCTGCGACTTCGCCTCGATCTCGCGCACCTTGCGCGCGAGGATCGGGATGAGGGGTGCCTCGTCGTCGCGACGGGACGTCTTCTTGCGCCGCGTGGCGGCGGTTGCCGTGGTCGGCATGCTCCTCCTGAGCGTGAAAGCTCCGGCTTCCCCCAGGAAGCCATGGGCCGTTCTCGTTGTCCGCGTGTGGCACGAGCCAGGACCGTACGAACAGTGGGTCTTCTTCCCGTCGTGGTACGCGAGATTCGCGAAGTCCGGCGGGAGCCGATATCCATTCTATGTCATGACGCTCGCCCGAACGCGATTGCCCGCGCCGCGCCGCGCCGGAACTCGGACAGCGGGCCCGCTAGCCCGGGAGCCCCAGGGCACGCGCGGCATCCGTCACGTCGGCACCCATCTGCGCCATGAGCTTGTCGATACCTTCGAAGGCCACCATCCCCCGCAGCCTGTCGACGAACTCGACCGTGACGTCGTGCCCGTACAGGTCGAGGCCCGTCTCGCCCAGCACGTGAGCCTCCACCTGCCGGACGAGCACGTCGTCGAATGTGGGGTTCGTGCCGACGGAGATGGCGGAGGGGTGCCGGATACCGGTGTCGTGGTCGACGAGCCACCCCGCGTACACCCCGTCTGCCGGCACGAACGCGTCGACGATGGTCGACAGGTTCGCGGTCGGGAAACCCAGCTCGCGTCCGCGCTTGAGCCCGTGCACAACCTCTCCGCGCACGTCGGGGTACCGACCGAGCACCGTTGCCGCCGAGGCGACATCGCCCTCCATCAGCAGTTCGCGGATCCAGCTCGACGAGACGCGTCGCTCGGAGCCGGGGAGGTACACATCGTCGACGACCTCGACGGAGAAACCGTACAGCGGGCCCATCTCCCGTAGAAGCTCCGGAGTGCCCGCTCCCCGGTTGCCGAAGCGGAAGTCCTGCCCGACCAGAACCGTCGAGACCTGAAGGGCTCCGACGAGGATGTCGACGACGAAGTCCTCGGCACTGCGGGCAGCGAGCTGCTCGTCGAACGTGAGGACCAGGGTGGCGTCGAGTCCGAGCTCCCCCAGGAGCTCGAGCTTGCGCTCCACCGTGACCACGTTCTCCGGGCACCGGTCGGGCCTGATGACGGCGAGAGGGTTGCGGTCGAAGGTGACCGCGACCGCCCGACTTCCCGTGGCGGCCGCGGCTTTCTCGAGGCGTTCGATAACCACACGATGGCCGGCGTGCACACCGTCGAACTTGCCGATCGCGACCGCGCTCGGACCGAAGTCGCTCGGCACGTCCTCCGGGCTGCGGAAGACGATCACGCGCCCACCTCGACCGGACGCACGACATCGGCGGGCCGGTGCGTGCGCAGCCACCAGATGCCGAAGACGGGAAGGATCAGCGGGATGAACAGGTAGCCCCGTCCGAAGAGCGACCACACGGTCTCGTGCTGGAAGAGATCGGGGAGAAGGATGCTCAACAGCCCGACGACGAGCACGCCGGTCAGCTCGAAGACGATGGCGACCCAGGCGACCGTGTACCAGCCACGGCGACGGGCCAGGACGAGGGCGAGCGTGGCGAGGATGTAGACGACGGCGGCGAGTGCGGAGAGCGAGTACGCCAGCGGCGCCTCGTCGAACCGGCGCACGATCTGCACGAAGCTGCGACCTGTCGCCGCCAGCGCCATGACGGCGTAGACGATGACGAGGACGCGACCGATTCCGGTCATCCGAGAGGAGGGGGCGGTGGAGCTCATAGCGCATTCCATCCTAGAGCCGCGGGAGGCCGCCGGGCTCCCGCGGCGACCACTCGCGTCACGCGATCTGGACTGCCCAGATGACCTGCATGCGCCACAGCATGATGGCGATCGCGAATGCCGCGACCCCGAGGATCACCGTGCTCCAGCGGCTGCGCTCCATGAGCGCCCACAGCACGGCTCCGACCGGGAGCAGGGCAGCCGAGACCAGGTACACCCAGTACTCCAGGAGGTCTCCGGTCGGCGGGTTGCCCGCCAGCGGTGCGATGATCGCGACGACCACCTGGACGACGAGGAGCGCCTCGACGAGGGCGAGGGCACCGACGCTGAAGTCGCTCGGCCTTCTGCCGACCAGCCCCGCGGCGACGCAGAACACACCGGCGGCGACCGCGATGACGATCTGCGCGATCGTGAACCACAGGATCATGGTGCGACCTCCGGCATGTTCATGGCGCTCTTGAGATCCGCGCCGCGCTTCTCGACGATGCCGATCAGGGCACCGTCCTGGTCGATCGCCGCGCCCATCGCCTCGTGCAGACGTGCAGCCTGTCCGCTCAATCGCTTGCCGTGGCGGAGGTCGCGCGCGTCGTCGGAGGACATCTCGAGCACGGGCAGGATCCGCGCCGCCGCTTCGCCCGGAGTCAAGGTCGGCGCGCCCTCGAGTGCATCGAGCCCGACGGCCTCGGTCACATCGAACGGCCCGACCCTCGTGCGCCGCAGTGCCGTCAGATGACCGCCGACGCCGAGGCCCGCCCCGAGGTCTCGGGCGAGGGAGCGGATGTAGGTCCCGGACGAGCACTCGACGATGACATCGAGATCGACGTGCCCCTCTCCGCGGCGAGTGGCCAGCAGGTCGAACCGCGAGATCACGACGTCCCGTGCCGCGAGTACGACCTCTTCTCCCGCGCGCACCCGATCGTAGGCACGGCGACCGTCCACCTTGATCGCCGAGACGGCACTGGGGACCTGGGAGATCTCCCCCGTGAGCTCGGCGATGCCGGCCGACACTGCGTCGTCGGTGACCGAGGCCCAGGCATCGGCGGAGGCCGTCGTGAGGATCTCCCCCTCCGCATCGTCGGTGCCGGTGGTCTGGCCGAGACGGATCGTCGCCGTGTAGGTCTTGTCGGCACCCACGATGTACGTCAGGAGCCTGGTCGCCCCCTCGATGCCGATCACCAGCAGACCCGTCGCCATCGGGTCGAGGGTTCCGGCATGCCCCACCTTGCGGGTGCCGAACGCCCGCCGCGTGCGGGCGACCACGTCGTGACTGGTCAGCCCAGCGGGTTTGTCGACGAGGAGGATGCCGGGCGAGACCATCCTCCCAGCCTACCGACGGGGACGGGGCGGAGCGGTCACGGCGCTCAGCCGCAGACCTCGTACGAGGGCTCCGCACCGGTCGTCACCGTGACGTCCCAGGCGGTATCCGCACCCTCCCGGAACGCGAAGAACACGTGGGCGTCGGTCTCACTCGGGAGCATGATCCAGCTGTCGCTCCCGATCGTCGACGTCCCCTGCTGCGCGGCGGGGTATGCCGCGAGCAGATCGTCCCTGGTGGCGCCGACGCCCAACCCGGTCATCGTCTGGGGCCCTGGAACCCCCTCGAGCGACTCACTCGTAGAGGAGACGGAGATCTCGCGGATGGGAGCGCTCGGGCTCTCGGTGCCCCGCACGAAGGACATGCCGTAGGCGGAATCCGACGCCGTCCACCACGCCGACCATGAGCAGTCGACCGCGTCGTTGGTCCAGCCCGGTGCGAGACCGTCGAGCGTCGAGGCGAAGTCGCCACCGATCTCGATCGGCCCGACACCGGCGTCGTCGATGACCCAGGTGCTCGGGTCTGTCGTGACCTCGACTCTGGCTTCCGTCGTCGGGCTCGGAGAATCGGACGGTGTCTGGCTGGGACTGACTTCCCGGCTGTCGGATGGCGCGGGCGCCGCACCCCCGGTGCAACCGGTGAGACCGCTCGTGGCGAGAGCGGTGAGGAGGATGAGCGCGGCGGCGCGTGCACGGATCATGAAGCCCCTGACTCTGGTCTCGGGCCCCTCGGCCCGCTCACGTAGGCTGGAGGGATGCCCGACACGCAGGTCCGTTCCGACGTGGTGTCGGCCCTGCCCGAATGGTACCGCTCCACCGCCAGAGACCTGCCGTGGCGACGCCCCGAGTTTCACGACGAGTTCGGGGCCTGGGGTGTGCTCGTGAGCGAGTTCATGCTGCAGCAGACGCCGGTCGCGAGGGTCATCCCGCACCTCGATGCCTGGTTGAAGAGATGGCCGACGCCCGCGAGGATGGCCAGCGCATCGACGGCGGACGTCGTGCAGCAGTGGGCGAACCTGGGCTATCCCCGGCGTGCGCTCTGGCTGCATCGCGCGGCCGTCGAGATCACCGACCGGCATGGCGGGGTCGTACCGCGCGGGGTGGACGACCTGCTGGCGCTGTCGGGTATCGGCGACTACACCGCCCGTGCCGTGGCCGTGTTCGCCTACGGCGACCGCCACCCGGTCGTCGACACGAACACCCGAAGGGTGCTCGCTCGTGCCGTTGAGGGCCGCGCACAGCCGGGCGCGCCGTCACGCCGAGACCTCGATCTGATGGCCTCGCTGCTTCCCGATGACATCGATGCCGCTGCGATGTTCAACGCCGCGGCGATGGAACTCGGCGCCACCGTGTGCACGTCACGATCACCACGATGCGAGCTGTGTCCGTTGGCAGGCAGTTGCGCCTGGCTGGCGGCCGGCAGACCCGACACCGGGGATGAGCGGCGACGCCAGGCGGCTTACGAGGGGTCGGACAGACAGGCCCGCGGCGCGGTGCTGCGGCTGCTGCGGACCCTGGATCCGGAGCCTGTTCCGCTGGCGGCCGTGCTGCCGGACTGGCCTGACGCGGGTCAGCGGGATCGCGCCATCGACTCCCTCATCGCGGACGGCCTCGCGGAAGCCGACGGGTCAGCGCT
>NZ_QOAY01000288.1:31430-36146 GCF_003314775.1 Microbacterium sp. H6
TTCCTGCCGCGCTGAACGTCTTCCGCAGGCGATCACGGCAGCCGACGCCTCGACGGGTCCGCACGCTCAGACGTGGTGATCCGTGCGATGCGCGAGCACCGTCAGCTCGACCCTGCTCCGCACGTCCAGCTTGACGAAGACCCGACCGAGGTGCACCTCCACGGTGCGTACCGAGACACGCAGCGCCTCCGCGATCTCGCGGTTCGCGGCTCCTCGGACGGCGCGCATCGCGACCTCCAGTTCGCGCGCCGTGAGCCGGAGCGCCCAGGCCGAACGGCACGCGGAGAGAGCCTCCGCCACGGGGAGGATGCTTCCTTCCCTGGCATCGAGGCGATCCAGCCTGTTCCGGATGGCTCTGGCCCAGGCGGTTGCGCCGGAGATCTCGAACAGCCGCTCCGCGTACTGGAGGTGGATCCTCGCTGACGCGTGATCGTCACGGATCGCCTGCTGCGTCCCGAGCATCATCTCCACCCGCGCCCTCGCGAACGGCGAAATGAGAGTACGCGCGATCTCGCTCACCTCTTCGCTCTCCGAGGGCCACCGCCCGTCCCCCGCTGTCGCGATGCGTATCCGCAGCTCCTGCGCGAGGGCGATCTCGGGAGGCTCGACCGCCGCGGTCCTGACGCTCTCCTGACCCACGAACGCCATCTCCTCCAGCCCCGGCACCACCAACGTCGGCTGCGGTGCGCCGCGATCGGACCAGAGCCGGAACGTCGCGGCAGCCTCATCGAACGAACCGGCGAGGAACGAGCGGATGCCGCGGTCCACGAGCAGATCGACCTTCACTCCCACGGGGAGGGCCGCCGTGAGCGAACGGGCGAAAGGCCCGAGCTCACCGAGCACGGCCACGTCGAGGCGCCGGGCGAGGACCACGCCGAGGCCGGCGAACGGCATCGCGATCGGAAGCCGGAGAGCCGATTGCATCAGTCGGTCGCGCGCAAGCCCGATGTCGCCCCGCCAGACCAGCAGCAGCACCTCGATGACCGCGCGATAGGCCTGGATGACCGGGCTGTTCTCGTACCCAGGGACGAGAGGATCGGGGCCGACGGACAGGACCGATCCATCGGTCGACAGCAGGCGGAGCGCACGATCGATGTCTCCGTCCGTCGCGGCGCGCAGTGCGCGGAGCATGCCCCCGCTCGCCGGACCGGCTCCACTCACGGCGTCGCCGCCGCGATCGCCCACGATGAGCCAGCACAACGCGACGGCGGGATCGCGGAGCTCATCGCCTGCATCCGCGCGGGCGGCCCCGTCTCGCAGGACATCGAGCCAGGTGCGCATCCCGATCCGGTCGCCGCGCTCGGCGCACAGGACGGCCGCGAGAGCAGCAGCCCTGGTCCAGTGGCGCCAGTCCTCCTGATCGAGCGTTCTCGACCGCAGCGTGGTCGGATCGACGGCGGGTACTGCGCCCTGCACGAACGTCCGAGCGACGATGAGCGCGCCGAGGCCGGCGATCCGATGATGCGTGCTTCCGCGCGGATAGAGACCTCCCAGCCATGCTGCGGCCTCCGCAGCGAGTCCGGCGCTCAGGGCCGAGGCGCCGGCGACGAGACATGCCTCGTCCTTGGCATCGCCCACGGCGTGTCTATGCGCCTCGGTCGCGAGCAGCAGCGCACGGTCGGGTTGTCCGGCCTCGGAGAGCCGCCGGGCGAGCCGCGTGAGTCCAGGTGCGGTGGACGGGGCTCCCTCGAGTGAAGCCCGCGCCTGGTGCCAGTCCGCACTCGCGCGTTCGCCCCGAGCACGGAAGAGCGCGCTCAACCGCTGGTGAACCGCCGCAGTCCTGGCCGCGCAGGTCGTCGCCTGCACCCAGACGGACAGTCTCGCATCGACGAGCCGTGCGCGACCGGCGTGCACGAGCACGTGATCTGCGACAGATGCATCGGCCAGTTCGGTCGCCGTTCGTCCGTCGAAGGCGAGGAGGAGACCGAGAGCGTCGTCCAGGCGCACCGCGAGCGCGAGCAGCAGCTCACGATCACGTTCGTCGAGTTCCAGGTCGGCGAACCGGAGCGCGATGGCCGGCACCAGTGGGAGCGGCGTCGGCAACGAGTGCAGCCCGTGACGTTGAGCCGGTGTCAGACGCTGGACCAGCTCGCGAATCGTCGGCACGTCGCCATCGACGGCGTCGGACAGACGCGCGAGAACGTGCGGAGCGCATCCGAGATCCTGCTCGAGGAGATCCGTGAGGAGAAGTCCGGCCGCGGCGGGCGCGACGAACGGCCCCCCAGTCGTGTCCGTACCCTCGATGCGCCGATCCCCCTCAGCTTCGCGGGATCGGGTCCCGCGGAGCCGAGCGTATCAAACGGCTCTCACTCCGAGTCGTCTTCCGTGCGGTAGGGGTCGGCGTCGCCGGCGTGCGAAGCCGAAGAAGCCAGCTTCGCGACATCCGCATCTCGCTGCTGCGCCTCGCGGAGCAACGCACCGATGTGGTCGGCGTTCTCCGGCAGCGCGTCCGGGATGAACTCGAGCGTCGGCACGAGTCGTGTGCTCAGCTGTCGTCCGACCTCGCTGCGCAGCATGCCGGTCGCGGAGGTCAACGCGGCTCCGCTGGAGATGCGCTCCTCCTCCGTGCCGAGAACCGTGTAGAACACGGACGCGTGCTGGAGGTCTCCGCTCACACGGACGTCGGTGATGGTGACGAAGCCGAGGCGTGGATCGCGCAGCCCTTTCTCCAGCCTCTCTGCGAGGATCACGCGGATTCGATCCGCAAGTCGGGCCTGTCGTTCGCCTGCCATTGTTCTCTCCCTGTCCAGGAACCCTCAGGGCGTCCCCCGTCTCCCACGATCCGGAAGGAACGGGGAGACGGGGAACGCCCGAGAGTGTTTCGAATAGATCAGCCGCGAGGCTTCTCGATGAGCTCGGTCGTCTCGATCTCGTCACCGATCTGGATGTCGTTGTACTTCCCGAGTCCGATACCGGCCTCGTAGTCCGTACGGACCTCGGTGACATCGTCCTTGAAGCGACGCAGCGACTCGATGGCGAGACCATCGGCGATGACGACGCCGTCGCGGATGACGCGAGCCTTGGCGTTGCGGGTGATCGTTCCCGATCGCACGATGACACCGGCGATGTTGCCGAACTTCGAGGAGCGGAACACCTCGCGGATCTCGGCGACACCCGACTGGACCTCTTCGTACTCCGGCTTGAGCATGCCCTTGAGCGAGCTCTCGATCTCGTCGATCGCGTTGTAGATGACGGAGTAGAAGCGGATGTCCACGCCTTCACGAGCGGCGCGCTCGCGCGCCTTCGTGTCCGGGCGGACGTTGAAGCCCACGATGATCGCGTTGTCGATCGTCGCCAGGTTCACGTCGGACTCGGTGATCGCGCCGACACCGCGGTGGATGATGCGCAGCTGCACCGAGTCGTCGACCTCGATCTTGAGCAGCGACTCCTCGAGTGCCTCGACGGCACCGGAGACGTCACCCTTGATGATGAGGTTGAGAGATTCGACCTTGCCCTCTTCGAGAGCACGGGTGAAGTCCTCGAGCGAGATGCGCTTGCGGGCCTTGGCCAGCTGGGCGTTGCGCTCGACCGCTTCACGCTTCTCAGCGATCTGACGGGCCATGCGGTCTTCCTCGGTGACGATGAAGACGTCGCCGGCGCGCGGTACGGAGTTCAGACCCTGCACCTGGACCGGACGCGACGGGTAGGCCTCGAGGACCTGCTCGCCGTTCTCGTCGGCCATCGCACGCACACGGCCGTAGGCCGTACCCGCGACGATCGCGTCGCCGACCCGGAGCGTTCCGGACTGGATGAGCACCGTGGCGACCGAACCGCGACCCTTGTCGAGCTTCGCCTCGATGGCGACACCGCGAGCGGCCTTGTTCGGGTTCGCGGTCAGGTCGAGGCCGGCATCCGCCGTGAGCAGCACGGCATCCAGGAGATCCTGGATACCCGTGTTCGCCCGAGCGGAGACGTCGACGAACATGACGTCGCCACCGAACTCCTCGGCGACGAGACCATACTCGGTCAGCTGCTGACGCACCTTCGAGGGGTTGGCGTCGGGCTTGTCGACCTTGTTCACCGCGACCACGATCGGCACGTTCGCCGCCTGTGCGTGGTTCAGCGCCTCGACCGTCTGCGGCATGATGCCGTCGTCGGCTGCGACCACGAGGATCGCGAGGTCGGTGACCTGCGCACCACGGGCACGCATGGCGGTGAACGCCTCGTGACCCGGGGTGTCGATGAACGTGATGGCTCGCTCGATGCCCTCGTGCTCGGTCCAGACCTGGTAGGCACCGATGTGCTGGGTGATGCCGCCGGCTTCTCCCTCGATGACGTTGGTCTGACGGATCGCGTCGAGCAGTCGCGTCTTACCGTGGTCGACGTGACCCATGACGGTGACGACGGGAGGACGGATCTCGAGGTCTTCCTCGCTCTCCGCCTCCAGCTCGGCCTCGAGGTCGAGACCGAAGCCCTCGAGGAGCTCCTTGTCCTCGTCCTCGGGCGAGACCATCTGGATCTTGTAACCGAGCTCCTCGCCCAGCACCTCGAACGTCGCCTCGTCCAGCGACTCGGTGGCCGTGGCCATCTCGCCGAGGTTGAAGAGGATCGTCACGAGGGTTCCGGGCTGCACCGTGTAGCCGGTCAGCGTCTCGATCTTGTCGGCGAAGTCCGCGATCGATGCGCCGCGACGCATGCGGATGATCTCTCCGTTGCCGCGGGTGACGTTGACGCCACCGACGACCGGAGCACTCCGCATCTCGAACTCTTGCCGCT
>NZ_QOAY01000107.1:0-247 GCF_003314775.1 Microbacterium sp. H6
AGGCGAGTCTGCGCGTCGCGACGGCGGCCGCGCGGGGCGGTGCGACCGTGATCGCCCTGACGTCGTTCGCCTCGTCGGCCTTGACCGAGGCGGCGTCGCTGTCGCTCGTGATCGCGCCGACCGGGGTGAGCTTCCGCGACGAGCTCGAGCACACCTCCCGCGTGGCCTACCTCGTGTTCGCCGAGGTGTTCGCCGCCGCGGTCGCGACCGAGCGTGGCGTGGATGCGGTCCAGGCGCGCGCCCACGC
>NZ_QOAY01000107.1:475-7182 GCF_003314775.1 Microbacterium sp. H6
TTCGCGTCGTGCTCCAGCCACGTGCGCAGCGAGCGTTCGAGATCGGCTCCGGTGCGGGCGTCGTGCTCGCGCACCGGTGCGAGGCGCGACTCGGCGACCAGGCGGGCCTCGTCCGTCGCGAGAGCGGTGAGGATGCTCGACCCCACGGTGTCGGCGTAGCGGGCGACCCCGTGCGTGCCCTGCTGGCGCAGCGCGGTGAGTGCCTGCGCATGGGCACGGGCGAACGAATCGTAGCCCTCCGAATCGGAGACGCCGATGCGGATGCCGAACCGCGCGGCGACCTCATCGAGCAGCCCTTCGTCGGCGACCGACACGCACATCGTGACGCCGTCCTCGGACTCGGCCAGGAAGAAGGAGGTGCCGTGTTCGGACCGGTGTCGCTCCCACCAGTCGGCCAGGGGTCCCGCAGGGGCGTCGGCCGCGACCGCGACCAGCACGGGCGCGGGTGGCAGGCTTCCCAGCACCCGTCTGGCGAGAGAGGGGTCGTCGGCGAGGAGCGAGCCGAGGAGCTGGGTGTGCAGGCGGCGTCGGCTGCGCGCCAGCTGCTCGCTCTGCTCCATCGCGAGTCCCGCCATGGCGATGACCGATGTCACGACCGAACGTGCTTCGGGGTCGAGCGTCTCGATGGCCAGGGCGATGACGCCGCGCAGGTGTCCGCCGCGGCCCACCGTGAACAGCATGAACGAGTGACCCTCGATGCTGAGCGACTGCCCGGCCTCGAGCCCCCGCGTGAGGATCTCGACCACGCGGGAGCCGAGTTCGTGGAGCACACGCGCCTCGATGGCGTCACGCGGGTGAGCGAACGTGAGGGCTCCGGCGGCGTCGAACATGCCAGACCAGACGTCGAGCCGACGCCCGAGCTCCGCGATCGTCGCGTCGAGGCCGTGCGGACGGAGGGCGGCGAGGGCCAGAGCGCGCTGCGTGTCGAGTGCCCATGACCGTCGTGCATAGGCCTGAGCCGCGATGGCCTCGGAGTGTGCACGTGCGACGGCGATGAACGGGGTGCGGTACGGTACGGCGAACAGGGGCATCCCGTGCACAGCGCAGGCCTCGACGAGCTCGTCGGGGATCCCTGAGCGATGCACCTCGGTACCGAACCCCAGGCCGATCACGCCGCGGTCTGCGAGTCGCCCGACATACGTGTCGATGCTCACGGCCTCGTCGAACTGCGTCCCCGTGGTCAGCAGTGCCAGGTCTTCCGAGAGGAACGGGGTCGGGTCGGCGAGGTCGGAGCTGTGCACCCAGCGCAGGGGGCGGTCGAGAGCGCCTTCCGGGATGTCGGCTTCGCGAGGCACCAGCGAGAGCCCGAGGTCACGACGCTGCAGCAGCGCACGCAGGGTCGGCTGAGCGGTGACGGCCATGACATCCTCCGGAACTTATACACGCAGGCGAACTGACGCTACAGATTGTACAGACCGGTGAATGCAGCAGTCTCGGTCACCGCCGTACGCTCGCGAACATGGCACTCCTCGACACCGCAGCCCCCGCAGTCCCTCTCGGTGGACCCGACCTCCCGCAGGAGCGTCGCCTGGTCACGGACCTCCCCGGCCCCCGTTCGGCCGAGATCCTCGCGCGCAAGGCGGACGCCGTCGCCGCGGGTGTCGGACACACGGTTCCGATCGCGGCCGTCGCCGCGGGCGGCGGAGTGGTCGTCGACGCCGACGGCAACTCGCTCATCGACCTCGGTTCCGGCATCGCCGTGACCACGGTGGGCAACGCGCACCCCAAGGTCGCTGCGGCCGTCGCCGCTCAGGCCGCGCAGTTCACGCACACCTGCTTCATGATCTCGCCGTACGAGTCCTACGTGGGCGTGGCCGAAGCACTCAACCGCGTCACCCCCGGCGACTTCGCCAAGAAGAGCGCCCTGTTCAACTCGGGCGCCGAAGCGGTCGAGAACGCGATCAAGATCGCCCGCAAGCACACCGGTCGCCAGGCCGTCGTCGCATTCGACCACGGCTACCACGGCCGCACGAACCTGACCATGGCGCTCACCGCCAAGTCGATGCCCTACAAGAGCGGCTTCGGCCCGTTCGCCCCCGAGGTGTACCGCGCGCCGATGTCGTACCCCTTCCGCGACGGACTCGACGGGCGCGAGGCCGCGGCCCGCGTGATCCTCCAGCTCGAGAAGCAGATCGGTGCCGACAACCTGGCCGCGGTCATCATCGAGCCCATTCAGGGCGAGGGTGGCTTCATCGTCCCGGCCGACGGCTTCCTCCCCGCGATCGTCGACTGGTGCCGCGCGAACGGCGTCGTCTTCATCGCCGACGAGGTGCAGACCGGCTTCGCCCGTACCGGTCATATGTTCGCGAGCGAGATCTTCGGCATCGAGCCCGACCTGATCACCACGGCCAAGGGCATCGCCGGCGGCCTCCCGCTCGCCGCCGTCACCGGTCGTTCCGAGATCATGGACGCCTCGCACTCCGGCGGTCTCGGCGGCACCTACGGCGGCAATCCGATCGCCTGTGCCGCGGCCCTCGCCTCGATCGACGTGTTCGAGAACGACGGCGTCATCGAGCGGGCACGCGAGATCGGCACCATCCTCATCGACCGTCTCACCGCGATCCAGCAGAACGACCCGCGCGTCGGAGACATCCGCGGCCACGGAGCCATGATCGCCGCCGAGTTCGTGGATCCCGAGACCAAGGCACCGAACGCCGCTCTCACGGCGGCCGTCGCGAAGGCGTGCATCGCGCAGGGCGTCATCGTCCTCACCTGCGGCACCTACGGCAACGTCATCCGCTTCCTTCCTCCGCTCTCGATCGGCGACGACCTGCTGAACGAAGGACTCGACATCGTGGCCGCAGCCCTGGCTGCAGCCGCCGAATAACATGCAGGCCGCGCTCCCGCGCGGCCTGACCCCCTGTCCGGTCGCGGCCCCAATCGGGGGATTTCGGGTCGCGACCGGCACTACTTCCCCCAACGAAGGAGTTGCAGATGTCTGAGATCACCCGCGACGTACTCATCATCGGTGCCGGAGCCGCAGGGCTCACGGCCGCGAACGACCTGCGCAAGGCCGGCCTGTCGGTCGCCGTGCTGGAGGCCCGCGACCGGGTGGGCGGCCGCCTGTGGACCGACGTCATCGACGGTGCCATGCTCGAGATCGGCGGCCAGTGGGTCTCGCCCGACCAGGACGCGCTCAAGGACACGATCGAGGAGCTGGGCCTCGAGACCTACAGCCGTTACCGCGAGGGTGACAGCGTCTACGTCGGACCCGACGGGAAGACCCACCGCTTCACGGGGGAGATGTTCCCCGTCTCGCCGGAGACCGAGGCCGTGATCGCCCGCATCACCGGCATCCTCGACGCGCTGGTCGCGGAGATCGACCCCGATCAGCCGTGGGCGCACCCCAAGGCCGAGGAGTGGGACTCCATCACCTGGGATGCCTGGCTGCGTTCGCAGACCGACGACGACGAGGCCGTGCGCAACCTCGCCTTCGCCACGGGCTCCGCGATGCTCACCAAACCCACGCACTCGTTCTCGCTCCTGCAGTCGCTCCTGATGGCCGCGTCCGCCGGTTCCTACTCGAACCTGGTCGACGCCGACTTCATCCTCGACAAGCGCGTCGTGGGCGGTCTCCAGCAGGTGCCGCTGCGCCTCGCCGAGCGTCTGGGCGACGACGTGCTGTTGAACCAGCCCGTCCGCCGCCTCGAGTGGTCGGATGCCGGTGTGGTCGCCGTCACCGACGAGCTCACCGTGCGCGCCCGCCACGCGATCCTCGCGCACGCACCGGTTCTCTACAGCCGCATCTCGTTCGACCCGCCGCTTCCGCGCCGCCAGCACCAGCTGCACCAGCACCTCTCGATGGGCTTCGTCATCAAGGTGCACGCCGTGTACGACCGGCCGTTCTGGCGCGAGCAGGGTCTCAGCGGCACCGCGTTCAGCCCGTACGAACTGTCGCACGAGGCCTACGACAACACCAACCACGGCGATGAGCGTGGCACCCTGGTCGGCTTCGTCTCCGACGCCAACGCCGACGGTGTCTTCGAGCTCTCGGCCGAGGAGCGCAAGGAGCGCATCCTCGAGTCGCTGTCGCACTACTACGGCCCCGAGGCCAAGAACCCGGTCGTCTACTACGAGAGCGACTGGGGCAGCGAGGAGTGGACGCGCGGCGCCTATGCCGCCAGCTTCGACATGGGCGGCCTGCACCGCTACGGCGCCGACCTGCGCAGCGCGGTCGGACCGATCCACTTCGCGTGCAGCGACATGGCAGGCGCCGGGTATCAGCACGTGGACGGTGCGATCCGGATGGGACACCTGGTCGCCTCCAACATCGTCGATGCGAGTCGTGAGGCCGGCGCTGTCGAGAGCAGCAGCTGATGACCGGGTCGGTCGTCGTCGGATACACGGCGACGGACGCGGGAGCGGATGCCGCAGCGCTGGGTGCGCGCATCGCCCGCAGCCTGGGAGCGACCCTGCACCTGGTGATCGTGCTGCCCAACGAGGGCACGCGCAGTGCTGCGGTGCCGCCGGAGCGCGCCTACGAGGAGCACATCCGCTCGCAGGCCAAGAAGTGGCTCGGCGACGCCGTCGTCCGGTTGCCGCAGGAGCTGATCCGCAGCGGACACGTCCGCTTCTCCGAGTCGTTCGCCGAGGGGCTCATCGCCGCCGGTGAGGAGTTCGGCGCACGTCTGATCGTGATCGGCGCGGCGGGCGGCGGCATCTTCGGGCGCCACCGTCTCGGCAGCGTGGCCTCCGAGCTGCTGCACTCGTCGACCATCCCGGTCGCCCTGGCGCCTGCCGGCACCGCGCAGCAGGACGACCACGTCATCCCGCGTGTCACGGTCGCGGTCGGCTCACGGCCGGGCGCGGACGCGCTGCTCGACGAAGCGGTGTCGCTCGCCGGAGACAGCGGTGTCGATCTGCGACTCGTCTCCCTCGTGCCGTTCGACGTGCCACCCGGCCTCGACACGGGAGCCATCCGCACCGTAGGGGACACGCACGGTCGAGAGGTTCTCGCGATGGCGACCGAGCTCCTTCCGGACGGGCGCACCGCCGCGGTCGAGAAGGCCCCAGGCGACACGGTCGAGGATGCGGTCGCGAACCTCTCCTGGCTTCCCGGTGAGGTCATCCTGGTCGGATCGAGCCGGCTGGCACAGCCGCGCCGACTGTTCCTGGGCTCCACGGCGGCGAAGATGCTGCACGTTCTGCCCGTCCCCATGATCGTCGTCCCGCGCACCCGCAACGAAGCAGGAGAACGCTGATGAGCAGCACCCACCGGGCGACGGAGCCCGAATCCGGCGTCACCACCGGGATCTCCACCAAGGGCCTGAGCGCCGGAACGGTCGGCCTGATCGGCGCGGTCGTGATCGGCATCTCGTGCATCGCGCCCGCCTACACGTTCACGGCGGCCGTCGGACCCGTGGCCTCCACCGTCGGGTCCCAGATCCCGGCGATCATCCTCGTCGGGTTCATCCCGATGCTCCTGGTCGCCTTCGGCTACCGCGAGCTCAACAACCGGATGCCCGACTCCGGCACGTCGTTCACCTGGGCGGCCCGTGCTTTCGGTCCCTGGGTGGGCTGGATGGCCGGCTGGGGCCTCGTCGTCGCCACGATCCTCGTGCTGTCCAACCTCGCGGGCATCGCCGTGGACTTCCTCTTCCTGCTGATCTCGCAGATCACGGGCAACCCCGACATCGCCTCCCTCGCGAGCGTCACCTGGATCAACATCGGCGTGTGCCTGCTGTTCATGCTCGGCGCGACGTGGATCTCGTACCGCGACATGCAGACGACGCAGAAGCTGCAGTACTGGCTCGTCAGCTTCCAGATCCTCGTGCTGCTGTTCTTCGCCGGGGCCGCGATCGTGCAGGCGGTGAACGGCAACGGCTTCGACTACCAGCCGTTCGACCTCGGCTGGTTCAACCCGTTCGCGATCTCGTCGTTCAGCGCCGTCGCCGCCGGCCTCTCCCTGTCGATCTTCATCTTCTGGGGCTGGGACGTCACCCTCACCATGAACGAGGAGACCAAGGATCCGGAGAAGACCCCGGGGCGTGCCGCCACCGTCACGGTGCTCATGATCGTCTCCCTGTACCTGCTGCTGGCGGTCGCGATGATCATGTTCGCCGGCGTCGGCACCGGAGCGTTGGGCCTCGGCAACGAGGACATCCAGGAGAACGTGTTCTTCCACCTCTCCGGCCCGATCCTCGGCCCGCTCGCGTTCCTCGTGTCGCTCGCGGTGCTGACCAGTTCGGCATCGTCGCTGCAGTCCACGTTCGTGGGTCCCGCGCGCACCCTGCTGGCGATGGGGCACTACGGCGCACTGCCCAAGTCGTTCGCGAAGGTCAGCCCGCGGTTCTTCACCCCGGGGTACGCGACCATCGCCTCCGCCATCGTGGCATCGGCCTTCTACGCCGTGATGCGCATCGTCAGCGAGGACACGCTGTGGGACACCATCCTGACACTCGGCATGATGATCTGCTTCTACTACGGGATCACCGCATTCGCCTGCGTCTGGTACTTCCGCAAGCAGTGGTTCGACTCGACGCGGAACTTCTTCTTCACGTTCCTGTTCCCGCTGGTCGGCGGCGCGATCCTCGCGGTGCTGTTCTTCACCACGCTGATCGACTCGATGGACCCGGCCTACGGCTCCGGCTCGCAGATCGGCGGGGTCGGCATCGTGTTCATCCTCGGCATGCTGATCATCGTCGTCGGCATCGTCGTCATGATCTGGAACGCGATCAGACGGCCCGCCTTCTTCCGCGGACAGACCC
>NZ_QOAY01000107.1:7214-7488 GCF_003314775.1 Microbacterium sp. H6
GGGCATCGACGCACCGCCCAGTCGACGCAAGCGCTCCTAGCCCTCCTCACAGAAAGAGAATCATGAGCACTCAGACCGAACAGGCGCTCCTGGACAGCATCCCCACCGGACTCTTCATCGGGGGCCAGTGGATCGACGGCGAGACCGGAGGCACCTTCGATGTGAAGGACCCCGCGACCGGTTCCGTGATCCGCACCATCGCCGACGCGACGCCCGGCGACGGCATCCGCGCCCTCGACGCCGCGGTCGCCGCGCAGGACGCCTGGGCCGCGAC
>NZ_QOAY01000215.1:0-1293 GCF_003314775.1 Microbacterium sp. H6
GTTCGCGGTGACGGAGCACGATCGTCGGTTCGCCCGAGGCCTGGTCGGGAGCCACGACGACCCCGGGTTCGCCGACACGGGCGCGGAACCGCGTGGACGAGTCGGTCGCGAGATCCACGACGGTCACCAGGTCGCTCCAGGCTTCGTCGTTCATGCCCAGGCCGGAGGTGACGACCACGTGACGACCGGACGGGTCGCAGGCGAGGTGCTCGGCGGGGATGGCGATCGGGATGCGTCGTACGGTGCCGCCGCCGACGACCAGAGCGCCGCCGCGGTCGTCGGCGAACGCCCAGCGGTCGTTCGCGCCGGAGGGCAGGCGGAGGAATCCGGCGTGCTCGGCGAGCCAGCTGTCGGCCACCGCGACACGCCGGGAGTCGCCATGAATCTCGAAGACGGTCCCGGCCCGGTGATCAGCGGCGAGGAGGGGGAGGGAGGAAGGCATGTTCGCCAGACTAGTAGATATTGAGAATCATTATCAATTAGGGTCGATCTCGTCCCACCGTGGACCCGCTCCGCACACCGCGGGTCGGAAACTCACTGAAGGAGAACGAAATGGAAAAGCAGATCCTCGCCGAGATCGAAGAGTCCGAGCAGCTGGCGCACCTGTCGGCATCGCACTCCAACGCACTGGTCGAGAACCCCTTCGACTGATCGCGGATCCTTCCGCCGCGCTTTCGAGCGCACTCCAGTCCGGCCGGGCGTTCGCGCCCGGCCGGGCCCTTCACCGAGAGACTCCATGACTTCCGAATCCCGCATCCTGCCGCTCCCCGACTCGGGAGCCCATCTCGTCCTCGGCGCAGACGGTCGCCCCCGGATCCGCCTGCGCACCGGACGGTTCGCCCTGATCGACGCACCACCCGCCGAGCTGTTCGACGCCCTCGAGACTCCGGACGGTGGTTCGGACGGCGCGGCCTCCGCGCTCCTCGACCGCCTGATGCTCGAGGTGCAGGAGCGCGAGTCGGTGGACGCGCTCCGCCGCTGGCCGGACGAGCGCCGCGACGTCTGCGTGCTGGGAGCAGGCGCGTTGGTCGACGGGCTCGAACGCGTCCTCCAGTCCTGGGGTGCGCGGGTCACCGTCCTCGATCCGGAGTCCGCACTGCCCGATGACACCTCCCTCGTCGTCGCCTACGCCGACGACGCGCTCGACCGCCGTCGGTGGTCCGACCTCGACATGCTTCCCCTGCAGGGTGTCGCCTGGCTGCGTGTGCACCGCGAGGGCGAGAGCATCCTGATCGATCCGCTCGCGCTCGACGAGCACGACCCGACCTCGGCCCAGGTATCAGCGCGACGGCT
>NZ_QOAY01000097.1:0-249 GCF_003314775.1 Microbacterium sp. H6
CCACTGGGGCGCGGCTGTCTCCGACGCGGTGAGTTCGCCGGAAGGATCCGGGACCGTGCGGTCGCGAGGGATGAACGGCGGCTTCGTCAGCGCGGGGGTGGCCGGTTCCGGGGCGCTCACGGCCTCCGGTGGAACGACGGGCTCCGGGTCTACGACCGTCCCCGGAGCATCCGCTCCAGGCGACGTCTGCTCGGCCGTCAGCACCGATCCGCCTGTCGCGGTGTCGGCGGTGTCGGCGGGGGGCGGGGC
>NZ_QOAY01000097.1:363-2052 GCF_003314775.1 Microbacterium sp. H6
GCGGCGCCGGGCCCTGTCGCCACGGGGGTGTCGCCGACGGTAGGATCGTCAGCACAACCACGGGAGTCCGGCGAGCCGGGCTGAGAGGGAGCGAATCGCGCTTCGACCGTCGAACCTGATCTGGGTCATGCCAGCGCAGGGAGGAGTTCAGATGAGTACGCCCACGTCCGCATCCACGCAGCAGGCATCCGCCGCCGCACAGGATCCGCACCGCACATCGATCTGGCGCTGGCGCGTCGTCGACATCGTCGTTGCCGCCGTCCTCGGCGTCGCGATCGGCCTCGTGTTCTGGGGATGGAACACGATCGGCTACGCCTGGTTCGGTGCGGCCGATGCTCTGACGCCGGGACTGGGCGGTATCGCCGTCGGCATCTGGCTGCTGGGCGGCGTCGTCGGCGGCCTCGTCATCCGCAAGCCCGGTGCGGCGCTGGTCGTCGAGCTCGTCGCAGCGATCGTGTCGATGCTGATCGGAAACGTGTGGGGCGTCTCGACCGTGCTGTCCGGCATCGTGCAGGGACTCGGCGCGGAGATCATCTTCGCCCTGTTCTTCTACCGGCGCTTCGGGATCGCGGTCGCCGCGCTCGCCGGTGTCGGTGCAGCGGTGGCTGCCTGGGTGTTCGAGCTGTTCTACGGCAGCTCACCCAACATCCTGAAGTCCGTCGAGTTCAACACGATCTACCTGGTCAGCGTTGTCGTCTCCGGGGCGATCCTGGCGGGTGTCGTCGGTTGGCTGCTGGTGCGCGCCTTGGCCGTCACCGGTGCACTGAACCGCTTCGCCGTCGGGCGAGAGCACGTGCGCGAGGTCTGACCGTGACCATCGCCGCCCCGGCCCGCGTGCAGGCTGCGGGCTGGGGCTGGCGGTACGCCGGTCGGAAGCTCCCCGCCGTCGAGGACGTCTCGTTCTCGATCGAACCGGGTGAGCGGGTGCTGCTGCTCGGCGCCTCCGGTGCCGGGAAGTCGACGCTGCTCGCGGGCCTGGCCGGGGTCCTCGGCGGCGACGACGAAGGGGTGCGAACCGGGTCGCTGCACATCGACGGTGCCGCCCCCGAATCCCGGCACGGTCAGGTGGGCCTCGTCCTGCAGGACCCCGATGCGGGGATCGTGCTGTCGAAGGTCGGCGACGACGTGGCGTTCGGGTGCGAGAACCTCGGTGTGCCCGCATCCGAGATCCCCGGTCGCGTCGCGGAGGCGCTGGATGCCGTCGGGCTCGATGTGCCGCTGCAACGCCCCACGAAGGCCCTGTCGGGCGGACAGAAGCAGCGACTGGTGCTCGCCGGTGTGCTCGCGATGCGCCCAGGGCTGCTGCTGCTCGACGAGCCGACGGCGAACCTCGACCCCGAGGGTGTGCGCGAGGTGCGGGCGAGCGTCGAACATGCCGTCGCCTCCACCGGTGCGACGCTGATCGTCGTCGAGCACCGCACACCGATCTGGGTCGATCTGATGACGCGGGTGATCGTGCTCGCGGCCGACGGCGGACTGCTCGCCGACGGGGAACCGGCCCAGGTGTTCGCGGCATACGGCGATGTGCTGGCGGACGCCGGGGTGTGGGTGCCCGACCGGGGGATCGACCTGCCCGTGCTGGAGCAGGTGTCGGCACCGGACGCGCTCATCGCGTCCGCCCTGACGATCGGACGGGAGCACGGAGCGCCGGTGCAGCGCGGGCTCGACCTGCGCGTGCCGCGGGGGAAC
>NZ_QOAY01000006.1:0-249 GCF_003314775.1 Microbacterium sp. H6
CCGCCTCGTGCAGACGCGCGGCCACGGCGGCCCAGCCCTCGTCGCCGTCGTCCCGCCGGTCGGCTCCGGGCAGGACGCGCAGCAGCGCTCCGGCGAGTGCCTCACTCCTCGTGATCGCCGGCGTCACGGTCAGCCACACGACGTGGGCGGATGTGGTGGCCGCCCAGTCCACCAGGGCCGTGGTCTTGCCGGAGCCGGACGCCGAGCGGATGAGTGTGAGGGGCGTCTCGGTCTCGAACTCGGCGCTCA
>NZ_QOAY01000006.1:283-7090 GCF_003314775.1 Microbacterium sp. H6
CGCGGACGCCTGATGGCGTGCGCCGATACTCGCGGTATACGTCCGTCCCCCTGCGCGACAAATGCCGACACCCCGTACCTCCCCAGGTCCCCTCCCTCTACGATATGCCGAAATCCCGCACCGACAAGCGACGCCCGCCGGGACAGCGACGAACGCAGAGACGAGCGATACCGGGAGAGCGGAGCGTGTCCGTGACCGTCAGCGGTGACCGTTCCGGCGCCAGGGCGCCGTGATCCGCGACCACAGGTTCGGAGCGGGGGCGCTCTCGTCCGAGGCGGGGGGAAGGGCGACGGCGAACTGCACGATCTCCTCGGCGCCGTGGTGCACGACGCGGTACAGCGCGGTGCCGATGAGCACGCCGAGCGCGATCGACATGACCGAGACCAGCGCCGTGGTGAAGTCGGAGAGTCCGCCGTCGGTCGCGACCGCCTCCGTGAGCCCGACGAGCCCGGCGGCCCCGGGGACCAGCAGCCAGAAGGCCGGGAGGAAGGTGAGCTGCGACGGTGCTCCGTGGCGGAGGGTCGCGATCCACAGCACGACGGGGGTCATCGCGACGGCACCGACGAACCCGCCGACCGTCGCGCCCACGAACTCGGTGCCGGCCCATTGGCCCGTGTAGGCGACGACGAGTGCGAGAAGCACCCACCCGAAGGTCGACGGTGGCGCGGAGAAATGCAGATAGTTCCCGAGCGCGAACACGAGGATCCCGATGAGCGCCACCCACCACGGGAGCGGCGAGCCCCCGTCGAGGGCTTCGTACGAGGACGAGTCGACCCCCACGACGGTGCCGGCGGCGAGGATGCCGAACGCCAGCAGCGCCAGCTGCACGAAGCCGTAGACCAGACGGGAGGCGCCGGAGATCATCTGCCCTGCTGCGAGCTCCACGGTGGCGCTCGTCAGCACGCCGCCGGGCAGGAAGGTGACGAGCGGGGCGATGAGCAGGCGGATCGGATCGCCGATCTCGATCACCTCGGCCAGGAGGAAGACCGCGGTGGCGCACACGAACGCCGCGACCACCGGCATGATCAGCTGCAGCGTCGGAGAGCGGACCAGCTTCAGCAATCCGATCAGCGCTCCGAGCACGAACGCGACGATCACGCCCTGCCACGTGGGGGCGAGCAGGAGAGAGAGCCCTGTCGTCAGCACCGCATGCCCGAACGTGCGGGTGATCCAGCCGAGCCGCGGGCGCATCGCGCCGATCTCGTTCAGGCGTCTGATGCCGTCGAGCGGGGTGACCGAGCCGGTCTTCGCCTGGGCGATCAGCTCGTACAGGGCGGCGATCTGATCGAAACGGAACGAGGCGTTCGTCGCCGAGCGGATCGCGACGCGGGACTCATCGGACTCGCCGCTCTCGATGAGGATGATCGTCGGCAGCACCACGAAGTCGGCGTCGTCGCCCCCATAGGCCCTCGCCACCTCTGCGATGACGTCACGGATGCGGTCGACCGACTCGGCGGAGGCGTTCATGCCCTGCGCCAGCCCCAGCAGGAACTGCCGGAGCGTCGCCCGGTCGAGGCCGTCGGTCATGTCGTGGCCGGCCGCTCGGCTCAGGTGAACAGGAACGAGAGCGGCACGCCGACGATGATCGCCACAGCCACGTAGATGAGGTTCGGCAGCTGGAACGAGTGGTCGAAGACGAACTTGCCCATCTTGGTCGTGCCCGTCTGGTCGAACGCGACGGTGGCCACCTGGCTGCCGTTGGCCGGCAGCGTGTAGATGCCCATCGCCGCCGGCCACAGGCCCACCAGGAGGGAGGCGGGGAGGCCGATCGTGATGCCGATCGGCACGATCGCGTTCGTCGCACTCGACTGGCTCGTCGTGAGCATGGCGACCGCGAAGAGGGCCAGCGCGAACAGCAACGCGCCGAGGAACGCCGAGGAGCCGGAGACCACGGAGCCGAGGCCGTCGACGATGAGGGTCTGGTTCGCGGCGACGAAGGTGTTGGCCAGCCAGGCGATGCCGAACAGGGCGATGGCTCCGACGATACCGGCGGGGAACGTCGGCTGCTTGGGCACATCTGCGGCCTTGACCTTGCAGAAGACGAAGATCAGGGCGGCGATGATGCCCATCACGACCTCGATGATGACCGTGACGCTGAGGCGCACCGGGTCGCCGGCGTCATCGGTCCCGATGACCGGACGCAGGTTCTCGAACAGGCCGAAGAGCACGATCACAGCGACGCCGGCGAGGAACAGCGAGGCCGAGAGCACCGCGGTGGGAGGCAGCTTCTTCTCGTGCGCGTCGGTCTCCGGCGGCTTGATCTGGTGATCGGCGAGGCGCTTCTGGAACTCGGGGTCGTCTTCCAGATCTTTGCCATGGCGCATCATCACGAGTGCCGCCACGAAGAGGCCGACGATGGAGGCGGGCCACATGATCAGCAGCAGTCCGCCGAGGTCGACGCCCTGCGGGGCGAGCAGCACCACCATCGAGGCGGTCGCGGCGGACACAGGAGAGCACAGGATGCCGACCTGCGAGGCCACGGCCGACACCGAGAGCGCACGCTCCGGTCGGATCTTCTGCTGGTACGAGACGTCGTAGATGACGGGCAGCAGCGGGTAGAAGATGTTGCCCGTTCCTGCGCCGACGGTGAACAGGAATGACATCGCCGGGGCGAGGAAGACCACCGATCGGGGTCGGCGTCTGATCACCTTCGCCGCGACCGACACCATCCAGTCGATGCCGCCGGCCGCCTGCATGGTCGATGCCGCCGTGATGACCGTGATGACGATGAAGACCGCGTCGACCGGGGCGTTGCCCGGCGCTTCGCCGAAGACGAAGACGAGCACGGCGACGCCGACGAGCCCCCAGACGCCCAGACCGATCCCGCTCGTGCGGGTCCCCATGAAGATCGCGAGGATGACGACGATGAGTTCGGCGACGAGGATCCACACGTTGTCGTTCATGACGACGGTCCCTTCACGATGGGCGCAGCGCCTCTGAGCACCTCGGTGGGCAGCTCGGTCTCGACGATCTTCCCGCCTATGGCCTCCACGCGAAGGGCGAGGGCATCGTCGACCGGGCTCACCGCGGTGACGAACTCGGAGTTCTCGAAGTGCAGCGACTGCAGGTTGCCGACCGCGTACCCCGTCGAGAGCTCTCCGCTGAGCAGGGACGTGTGGAAGAGGGGACGCCGCTGGTCCTCGGCATCGTAGTGCGGGCAGAAGCTGCCGTGCAGGAAGCCGAGTCCCTCCGGCAGCACCTGCAGGGTCGGTCCGTAGCTGTCGGTGGTCCCGCCCTCGAACCAGCAGATGCCTCCTGCACTGCCGCCCGTGAACACCACGTTCGAGTCGGGGTCCTCCCACATCTCGCGCATGATCTCGTCGAGGCCCTGGCGCTTCCAGACGTCGAGCATGTTGGCGGTGTTGCCGCCGCCGACGTGGATCACGTCGAAGCCCTTCACGAAACCGGCCAGGTCGTCGACCGCACGGTGGAACAGGGGGAGGTGCAGCTGGTGAACAGGGCCACGGTGCAGAACCCGGCGGGAGTCCCGGCGGGCACGCCCGATCCGACGATCCTCACGCCCTGCGTCGACGACGTCGCGCAGGCATGTGCGGTGACGGCGGTCCCCGCGCTCGCTTCTCTGGAGATCAGCAAGACGGTGGCGCAGGCCGCCGCGCAGTCCGGCGCGATCCTCGACTACACGATCACGGTCGTGAACACCGGTCCTGGCACCGCGACGCAGATCCCGGTCGTCGACGACCTCCCGGAGGGGACGCGGTTCATCTCCGCCTCGACGGGCGGCGTCGCCGTCAAGGACCGCGTCGGGTGGATGGTGGAGGAGATCCTCCCTGGCCAGTCGGCGACGATGAGTCTCCGGGCTCAGGTTCCGGCAACCCAGAACGGGAAGATCGTCAACCGTGCCACGGTCGCCTACGACGAGGTCATGAACGAATCCCTCCGCAGCGCGGCGAGGCAGGCGGGCATGCCTGTTCCTGAGAATGCCGACCTGTCCGAGCTGCCGGCACTGCCTCCGCTGACCGCAGTGCATGCGTGTGCGGATGACCCCTCGTGGTCGTGCGCCGTCACCACGGTCACTCCGGCTCCGGCCGCTCTTGCCCAGACCGGTGCGACCTTCGCGCTGGCCGTCCCTGCGATCATCCTCCTCGCCGGTGGGGCGTTCCTCATCGTCGTCGGTGTGCGCCGCAGGTCCAACCGCTAGATCCCCTCACACACGTCGTCCCCGGGAAATCCCCGGGGGCTGATCGGAGTACCCAGAAATGACATCCTCTTCCTTCCTTTCGTCCGCTGAGCTTCCGAAATCCTCGGTGATGGTCGTGTTCGGCACCCGTCCTGAGATCGTGAAGCTCGCCCCTCTGGTGCGAAGCCTCGGCGATGCCGCCTACATCGTCCACACCGGCCAGCACTACGACCCCGGCATGTCCCGTGTCTTCCTGCAGGCGTGCGGTATCAGGCGCGTCGATCTCCAGCTGCATGTCGGCGGACTCCCACGCGCTGCGCAGATCGGCCGAGCAGCCGAGCAGATCGCACAGGCGATCACCCAGCTCGACCCGAAATACGTCGTCGTCCAGGGCGACACGAACGCGACCTTCGCCGCCGCGCTCGCCGCGAACGCGGCGGGAGTGCGACTGGGGCACGTGGAGGCCGGCCTCCGGGCGCGGGATCGTCGCATGCCGGAGGAGCACAACAGGGTGATGGTCGACCACATCTCCGATGACCTCTTCGCCGCGACCGAGACCAACCGGGCCAATCTCCTTGAGGAGGGAATCGAGGACGAGCGCATCCTCGTCACCGGCAACCCCGTGGTCGAGGCGGTTCGCATGCAACGTTCCGACGTCGCCGCGGACGTCGACGAGCTCGTCAGGCTCGGGGTCCACCCCGACCGCTACGTGCTCGCGACCCTGCATCGTCAGGAGAACGTGGACACCCCGGCCAACCTCATCTCGACCCTGCACGCGTTCAACGAGATCGCCGCTTCCGGGTGGCCCGTCGTCTTCCCCGTGCATCCTCGAACGCGGGCGATGCTCACCTCACTGGACGCGGAGCATCTCCTCGACGCCCTGATCGCCGAGGAGCCGTACAGCTATGAGCGCTTCCTCGCCCTCGCCGCACACGCGGCAGTACTGGTATCCGACTCCGGCGGCATCCAGGAGGAGGCCACGGTGCTCGGGCGACCGGTGCTCGTCGTGCGCGATTCGACGGAACGCCCTGAGGCGCTGGGATCGTTCACGAAGCTCGTCACACCTCAGACGCTCGCGAGCGAGGCGGCGGCTGTGCTCGCCGATGTCGAGGGGACCCTGGAGAAGCTGAGCGCCTTGCCGTCGCCGTTCGGTGATGGCAAGGCCACGGCACGCATCGCCACGCACATCAATTCCGTCGTCCGCCTCGCCGCAGAGGAGTCCTGATGTACAGCAGCGATCTCACCACGCCTCTCGCCGCCGTCGGCCTCCTCGCGATGACCGGTCCGGATTCGGTGCTCACCTGGGTCATCGTGGGTGCGGCAGCCATGGGAGCTGGAGCGTTGCTCACCGTCCGTCGGCGCGTGCTGCGCAGGGCCGCCCCCGTCGGGCGGGATCGACGCCGGCCATGCCGTTGAGGCGTTTCCCGTGCGGGCGTAATCGAACGTTCGATCCGCGGTCCTATCGGCGGCGATGCACTCTGCGCGTCACTCAAATGGAAGGAAGGGGCTCGAGATGAAGAGCATCCTCAAGACTGCCTGCACCGCCGGCATCGGCCTGCTGATCGTGGGAGGCACAGTGCTCGGTGGGCAGGTGGCCATGGCCGACGACCAGCCGGTCACGCCGGATTCGTCGACGACGACCACCAGCACCAGCGGAACGGAAAGGGTCAGCTCTCCCCAGCTGGTCCGCGGCTACCTCGGTCGCGCCACACAGACGGCTGCCACCGGGGTCACTCCCGGATCGGAGATCAAAGAAGGTGCCGTCGTGCAGCTCGTCAATGATGAGCAGATCGACGGCGTCTACAAGGTGATCCTTCCGGTACCGGCGAACACCACGTTCGCCTCGGCGACCGAGGGCGGCGCGCTGGTCGGTTCCAACGTCGTGTGGACCTTCAACGTGGCGCATGACGGTGGCACGCGGATCGTGCAGCCGATGGCGTCGTTCACGGTCGCCGACGACTACTGGGGACCGACGATCACCAACAGCGCCAAAGTCGTCTACACCGGCGGAGTGTTCACGGACGACGTCCGTTTCACCTACAACTATGCGCACCAGTTCGCGCAGCGCCCTCCGGTGCCGGTGATCGATGCCGGTGTCGGACTCGCCAGCGCCGGTGTGATCGGGGTCGGCGCGCTCGGCGCGCTCGCTCTGCGCCGTCGTTCCACGGCCACCGACTGACCGCGCTCGGCTCACTCAAGAGGAAGAAACCACAGTGAAGAAGAAATCCATCCTCCGGGGTGCGCTGGCCGGGGGGTTGCTCGCCGCTTTGGCGGTGGGCGCCCTCGCGGCGGCCCCGGCTGCCACGGCCGCAGACGTCAACGGCTGGACCGGTTCGGGCGACACCCGCACCGCATCCGCGGCCGGCGCCACTGCCAAGATCACCACCACCGACAAGATCCAGGTGAAGAGCTCCGGTGATGTCGTCAACCTCGCCACCGTCCGCGACGGCGGTGAGCTGGGGCTGAACGTGATCGGTTTCCACGAGGACTTTCCCTGCAAGAACGGCATCGAGTGCGTCCGCGGCAACGTCGTGGTCGACTTCGGTCAGCAGGTGACGAACCCGAAGATCAAACTCGACAAGCTCGGTGGCGACGTCTACGCCCTCGGCGGTGTCGTGAACAGCTCCGCCAAGTACACGCTGACGACCTCCGGCGTGACACTGAGCTCG
>NZ_QOAY01000006.1:7125-7539 GCF_003314775.1 Microbacterium sp. H6
CCGGAGACCTCGACGTCACCTCGAACACCATCACGTCCACCAACTTCGCGTCGAAGAGCGGAACCGTGCGGGTCAATGGCACGGTCTCCAGGGTCGTGTTCCAGGTCACGATGCGGTCGAAGGGTGCCTTCCTCGGCCTGATCCCCACGTGGACCAAGGTGCCGAGCGACCTGCACAGCATCGACATCGATGTGGACAAGCCCACCAAGCCCGTGCTGACCGTCGACAAGAACGACCACCGCGACGCGGCTGTCATCGGCGACCAGCTCTCCTACGACATCGTCGTCAAGAACTCCGGCGATGCGGCGGCGACGAACGTCGCCATCAGCGACGATCTGCCCGCCGGTCTGACCGGTATCACCGCGTCCTACACGGCGGGTACCTCGGGTCAGGTCACGGTCTCCGGACAGCAGG
>NZ_QOAY01000006.1:7554-12319 GCF_003314775.1 Microbacterium sp. H6
GGCACGATCCCGTCGCTCGCTCCCGGAGCCTCGTCGACTCTGACGGTGAAGGCGACGGTCGGGACGTCGACTCCGCTCGGCAACCTGCGCAACAACGCCTGTGCCGTCGCGACCTCGTCCAACCAGGCGTGCGACTGGGACGACACGACCATCGACAAGCAGACCAAGCCCGTCCTGACGATCACCAAGGACGACCAGCAGGGTGACGTCAAGCTGGGTCAGAACCTGACCTACGACATCGTGGTGCGGAACACCGGTGACGGTGCTGCCAAGAGCGTCGTGGTCAGCGATCCGCTCCCGGCCGGTCTCGACTTCGTGTCGGGCAGCGGTCCTGCCGGCATCACGGTCACGGCCTCCGGGCGCAACGTGACCGCCGACCTCGGCGACCTCGCCGCAGGGCAGTCGGTCACGCTCAAGGTGAACGCCAAGGTCAACCAGTCGGCAGCGCCGGGTGCATTGTCCAACCAGGCGTGCGCCGCCGCGTCGAACGCAGCGAACGTCTGCGCAACCGACACCGACACCGTCAAGCGCGAGTTCTTCCAGTACACGTTCAACTCGAACCCGACCGACCCGCAGCCGGGTCAGGCGGTCACGTACCGGATGGAGTTCGGCAACAACGGCAACGTCGACTCGGCGAATGCGGAGATCGAGTACGCCCTGGCCGGCGTGCTGGATGATTCCACCTGGAACCCGTCCAGCGTCACGGCCAACAGCGGCACCGTCGTGGTCAGTGGCAACACCATCGACTGGAAGGGTCCGCTGGCGTCCGGCCAGACCGTCGTGATCACCTTCACCGGTGTCTGGAACGGCAACGGAGACGGCTTCGCCTTCCCCGGTGTCACCTATTACGGGAGCGCCCGCTAAGGAGCGCCCCGGCGAACAGGAGAGGGCCGTCCTTCCAGGGCGGTCCTCTCCTCGCCCCGTTTTGCACCACCCGCAGTGAGAGGTAGTCATGGCCAGCAGCACGATCGTCGAAGACCCGCGAAGAGAACTCCGACCTCCTGTGCGGTTCGCGCTCGGCGGGCCGAAGGGGGACCGCGCCGCTCGAATCCTCGCGGCGTTGCTGTTGATTCTCGCGGTGCTGGCCCTCGTCTGGGTCAACGAGGCGTTCCGCTCTTTCGAAGCCTCGGCTGCGACCTGGGCTCTCTCCCCCTTCGTCGAGGGTCAGCGTCTTCCCATCGCCGAGCACTACTTCGTGCGGACGCCCGAGCATGAGCTCATCGCCCTTCGCGTCACCGTCGAGTGCACCACGCTGCTGATCGGCGTTCCCCTGACGGTCGTCGGCGCGGTCATCCTCGCCAGCACGCGAGTGCCATGGAGTCGCAGTGTGCTCGGGATCCTGGCGATGTGGGCCATCATCTTCGTCGTCAACCTCCTCCGGCTCGTGATCATCGGATGGTCGACGCAGACCTGGGGTCTCGACCCCGGCTATGAGATCAGCCATGTCTTCGTCGGTTCCGTCGTCGGCATCATCGGCTATGCGCTCGGGCTAGCCGCCCTGTTGCTCATCGTCGGCGTGCGGCCGCGTCGCCGTCGCCGCGTCGTGCCGGAAGAGACCGAGGGGCCTCGCTACCACCGAAACGGCGCGCTCTGACGCGAACCTGAAAGGCCGTTCCATGCTCTCCATACTCAACGCCTTCACGATTCTTCTCGGCGTCGCCTTCGTCACCTACGTCGTCTTCATCCTCGTTCCGTACCTCCGGTACCCGAAGGCGATCCCGGGGGACCCCGCCGACTTCGAATGGCACTTCTTCATCCCGTGCCGTGACGAGGAGGCGGTCATCGACACCACCATCTCGCGCGCCCGTCGGGACTTCCCCGGTGCGCACACCTGGGTGATCGACGACGACAGCGAAGACGCCACCTCGGCGATCGTCTCGCGGTGGGCCGCAGAGGACTCGCACGTGCACCTGGTGCAGCGCCGCCGTCCGCAAGCCCGCACCGGCAAAGGCGACGCCCTCAATGCGGCCTACCATCAGCTGCTGAGCTGGCTGCCCGAAGACGCCGACCATGAACGGATCGTCGTCGTCGTGATCGATGCCGACGGCGAGATGGAGCCCAACGCCCTGGAGATCTGCTCGGCCGAGGACACCTTCGGCGATCCCGCGGTCGGTGCGGCGCAGATCGCGGTGTGGATGAAGAACCGCGACGACAAGAAGCCCTACCCGAACAGTGGCCGGTTCGCGAACACCTTCGCCCGTTTCCTGCTGCGCATGCAGGACCTCGAATTCCGCACGACCATCGCAGCGATGCAGTCGCTGCGCGCGAAGACGGGAACCGTGGGGCTCGGGGGGAACGGACAGTTCACGCGGCTGTCGGTTCTCGACGCGATCGGCGAGAAGTTCGGCGAACCATGGCACGGAGCTCTCCTGGAGGATTACGAGTTGGGCGTGCACGTCGTGCTCGCCGGTTTCCAGGTCAAGCACGTCTACGACACCCATGTGAACCAGGAGGCGCTCCCGTCCATCCGCCGTCTCCTCACACAGCGCACGCGCTGGGCGCAGGGCAACATCCAGTGCGTGAAGTACATCGGCGAAGTGGTGAAGTCTCCTCATGTCGACAGCGCGGGTGTGATCGAGACCAGCTACTACCTCGTCCTCCCGTTCCTGCAGATGCTCGGCGCGCTGTCATTCACGATCCTGGTGGGTGCGCAGGTTTCGCTGTTGATCCAGGATCCCGCTCAGGTGCAGCTCGCGCTCGGCAGCGTCCTGGGCCTCGTCGGACTTCTCTCGGTGTTCTCGATCGCCCCCTTCGCTGTCTGGGGCTTCGTCTACAAGGTGCGCTGCGAGCCGCAGGCCAGCTGGTTCACGGCCCTGATGTGGGGGCTGGGTGTCTGGCTCTACGTGTATTACATGTACATCTGCATCGCGCGGGCCTTCCTGCGCATCATGCGCCGGAAGAACGGCTGGGCGAAGACGCGACGTAATGCGGAAGCGCACGTCGTCGTCGGGGGCTCGGTCGCCGTCGAGGTGTGATGCGGGGGACGCCCGTTCCGGCGAACTCACGGCTCGCAGCCCCCGCACGAGCGAGATGCGAAAGACTGGAGGCATGACTTCGCCTGCACTCGACACCCTCCTGGCCCGCATCGTCGAGAGCGGACTGCTCGAGGATCCGATCGCCGAGAACGGGCTGGTGTACGGGCGCGCGATCATCGACGCCGCCGGTACGACCGTCAACGTGAACGTCGATCCGGAGCTGGAGGACGTCCAGAGCGATGACGTGGATCATGAGGCGCTGGTCGCGGCAGTCGCCCGCACCCTCTCGGTCGGGGAGTCTCGGTGGCGCTCGGTGATCGACGAGATCGTCGCCGACATCGAGGATGCCGTCGACGACGAGCCCGTCGCGGAACAGATCGACCTGCGCGATGATCTCGAGGCCACCTCGGTCGTCGTGTTCGCCGACGCGGTGCTTCTCGCCTTCCTCGCGCCGAAGCAGTTCCCCGAGTCGCGCATCCTCGTGCAGCTCGACGAGGACTTCGAGGTCGACGGCGTCGAGGTGCGCGACCTCGACGGCTCGGAGACGATCGACTTCGACACCCTCGACGACCTGCTCGACGAGATCAGCCGCTCCGACAGCTGATCTGCTGAGTGCCGACCTCCTGCTGATGACCGCGGATCCTCGTTCTGCTGCGTCTTCTCCGTATCGTGTCGGGGGAGCAGCACGCGTGGTGCTGTCCGTGCTGGGCGCGATCGTTGCGGGGTTCGCCGTCGCCTGGTGGGTGACCACGGTCCAGCGGATCCCCGTGAGGTCCGACGCCGACCTCGCATCCGTCTCGTTCGGCTTCCCTCTTCCGTGGGTCTCGCAGGACCATTCGTCCAACCCTTTCGCCACCTATCCGGCAGAGGTGGTTCTGCGCCTGACCGGTCGAACGGGCATCGCCTATCCGACCGAATACGAGTGGTTGCCGTTCATCGCCGATGGTGTGATCTGGGGCGCGGCGTTCTGGCTGGTGGGCATGGTCGCTCTACCCGCATTGATGGGGATGTTCCGCCGGGAGTAGGACTCAACGCCCGCAGGCGGAACGCGCCGATCGCAACCGGATCGCGTAATGGTGCCGCGACCTTTCACTCCTGTACGCAGGAGAGAACTCGATTCGACGGTGTTCCGTCGAGCGTTGCGGAAAGGCAGACCTGAATGACCAGCCGCGTGATCGTCCGCAGCACCTGTGCAGTCCTCGCCGTCGGCGCGGCACTCGCGATGAGCGCCCCGCTGACGGCCGCCGTGCCCGTCGCCGCAGCAGCGGAGCAGTCCGCACTGAATTGGGTGGTGAACACGAGACCAGAAGCGCCGAGCGCGGATGTGCTGCGGTCGGCCATCGAAGGCGCCGGCGGGGAGCTGTTGATCACCTATCCCGAGATCGGGGTGACGGTCGCCCGCGCACCCGACGGCGACTTCCCCACTCAGCTCGAGAGTCTCGCCTGGGTCCAGTCCGTTGGCCCGACCCGGACGTCGACCGATCCGGACACGCCGACCGCACCCGGGCCACCGATCGCCGGCGACACGACGGAGCCGACGACGATGCCGGCCGAGGGCACCGCGTGGAACACCGTCGCCATCGGGGCGACGTCACCGTCGGGGAAGGGAGTGGTGGTAGGCATCGCCGACAGCGGCATCGATACCGGACATCCGGACCTCGCCGGCCAGATCGACCCGGCGTTGTCCGTCGGCTGCACCGTCAACGGCGTACCGGACACGAGACCCGAGGCGTGGCAGCCGGGAACCGACGGCGCGAGCGCGCACGGCACGCACGTGGCCGGCAGCGTGG
>NZ_QOAY01000236.1:0-251 GCF_003314775.1 Microbacterium sp. H6
CGCGGGCCGCGGCGATCACGTCGTCGACATCGACGATGCCCCACTGGCCGTCGAGACGTTCACGGTACGAGCGGCCGTACCCCGTGGAACCTCCGTAGTTCACGTCGAGCACGCCGATGCCGCGGCTCGTGTAGAACGCGATCGCCTCGGACGCCGCCCCGGTGACGTGCGCCGTCGGCCCCCCGTGCACGAGGACGATGTAGGGCGGGAGCTCGTGATCGGGAGCCGTCGCGTGCGGGTTCGCCGGCGGG
>NZ_QOAY01000236.1:349-23360 GCF_003314775.1 Microbacterium sp. H6
TCGACCGGTTCGCCGCCGCGCACCGCCACGGTGGCACCCGATACGACGTCGACGCACCACAGCCCGGCGTTCGCACGCGAACCGTTGCCGGAGAGGAGCACGCGGGTGCCGTCGACATCGTCGACGCTCACATGGCCGTCTCCGGGGAACGAGATGACGTCGACGCGGTCGTCGGCAGCATCGTCGGTATCGATCACCACGACCTCGTCGCGCCCGTTCGTCCGGACGGCGACGACGCGGCCGTCGTCGAGCAGCTGATACCAGCGGTTGCCGAGGACCCAGAGTCCATAGCCCGTGTCGGCGTCCGAGGGTGAGACCTGCCGTGCGGTGCCGACCGGGACCACACCGTCCAGGGAGATGCGCTGCAGGGCCCAGCGCCCACCCGGATCATCGGCGAAGAGCAGCTCCGAGTCGCTCAGCCACTCCGGCTGCAGCGCCGCCCGTGAGGGGATCGTGCGCGGAGTGTCCTCACCGACCTCGGCGACCTGCACGTGCGCGTCCTCCCACGGCATGCGGCCCCTGTCCCACGCGACCCACGCGGCGCGGGTGCCGTCGGGGGAGAGCGCGGGGTGGGCGAAGAAGCCATCGCCCTGCACGATCACCGTGATCGCGGACGCATCCTCGGCTGCGGAGCCGTCGAGCGGGATCTCGACGATCGCTCGGAGATGCGGCGTGCGGGAGAGGTCTTCGCGCACGGCCAGCAGTCGACCGGACTGCACACGCAGGCCGCCGTGGGAGGGCCCGGGAGGGGTGAGAGCAACGGGCTCGCCTCCCACGCTCAGACGATGAACCCGCTGGTCGTTCGCGTCGACGAAGTAGAGCGTGCCGTGCTCGTCCGCCGTCCACGCACCCCCGCCGTACTCGTGCACACGTGAGCGTGCGCTCCAGGGGGAGGGGAGGATCTCGGCTCCGGAGGAGCTCCGCACCGTCACGCGGCCCTTCTGGGCCGGCACCGACTCGCCCCACCAGATCTCCGAGCCGACGAAACGGGCGCCGTCGATGCGCGGTGAAGACGCGGCGACCGAGGCGGCGGAGAACGGGGATGACCAGGAACCGTAAGGGGACGACGACATGTCTCGAGCCTATGCGGCGTCGCACCGCGTGTGCGGCCACGCCGTGGGCCCGACCACTGTGGAAGCGCGCGAAGGGAAGACGGTCACCGACACGACCAGGCCCGATCCGCGCTGACCGGATCGAGGGTCAGACGGCGCGGAGCACCGCCACGACCTTGCCGAGGACGACGGACTCGTCGCCGAGGATGGGTTCGAATGCCGAGTTGCGGGGGAGGAGCCAGGTGTGGCCGTCCCGGCGGCGCAGCACCTTGACCGTCGCCTCGCCATCGAGCATCGCCGCGACGATCTCGCCGTTCTCCGCGCTGTTCTGGGAGCGGACCACGACCCAGTCGCCGTCGCAGATGGCGGCGTCGATCATCGACTCGCCGGAGACCTTGAGCATGAACAGGTCGCCCTTGCCCACCAACTGGCGGGGGAGCGGGAAGATCTCCTCGACCTGCTGATCCGCGGTGATCGGCACGCCGGCGGCGATCCGTCCCACCAGGGGGACGAGCGCGGCGTCGCCTACGGGAGTCGCGACGTCGGCCGGGTTCTCGGTGCTGGCGCCCGGCAGATCGATGAGCACCTCCATCGCCCTGGTCTTCCCCGGGTCGCGGCGCAGGTAGCCACTCAGCTCGAGCTGTCCGAGCTGATGGGTGACGCTGGAGAGGGACTTGAGACCGACGGCGTCTCCGATCTCGCGCATGCTCGGCGGATAGCCGTGGTTCGCGATCGAGTTCTGGATGACCTCGAGGATCGCCATCTGCTTCGGGCTGAGGCTCTTCCGGCGGCGCGTGCGCGGTGCCTCCGACTCGGCGGCAGAGTTCTCGCTCATGGTGCTCCTTCAGTGCGTGATCCGACGTCCCTCTTCGAATGTCGGAGGCCCGTGGTGGGGTGTCCTTATCGAAACCGTATCCGAGAATCGGGCCGATCTGGAAGATCTGTTCGAGCGTGTCGGCCTCTTTCCCCGGTGTGGTTTCGAAGAATACTTGACAGATGTTCGAACTCGAAGATATCTTCGGTACGTAGCTTCGCATTCCCGGCTCCCGGCCGAGTCGTGAATGCGAACGCTACGCCAACTTCCCCGGCAGCCTCACCGCTCCGGGACAGGCTAAGGAGCACCACATGAGCAGCATCGGCTTCAGCACCGCAGCAGTCATCCCGGCATCGCCCCGTCCTTCGACGAGACTCCGGCTGACGACGCGCGGTCGCGCTGTACTGCTCGCCCTGGCGTCGGTGCCCCTCGCCGCCGGCATCGCGTTCGCGGCGCTCAGCGGCGGCAGCGCGGTCGCGTCGGGTGCCGACACCGCATCCGTCGGCGTCGAGACCGTCACCGTCATGCCCGGTGACACGCTCTGGTCCATCGCCACCGGCGTCGCGCCCGACGCCGACCCGCGCGATGTGATCGGCGACATCAGCCGGATGAACCTGTTGCGCGGCGGGGAGCTGCAGATCGGGCAGACTCTGGCGATCCCGGCTCAGTACGCGCGCTGATCCGGCGGAGGGCTCAGACGAGGAGTTCCTGGGGCGGGCGACTTTGCGTCATCAACCTCAAGCGCCGCATAGCATGGGAAGGGTGACCCTCTCCCTCAACGATCTCCCGCTACGTGACGATCTCCGCGGATTGAAGCCATACGGTGCTCCACAGGCGCCGCTTCCCATCGCGCTCAACGTGAATGAGAACACGCATCCGATCCCCGATGCGGTGGCGAGCGACATCCTCGATGACATCGCCGTCGCGATCCGTGATGTCAACCGCTACCCGGATCGTGAGTTCACCACGCTTCGCGAGTCTTTCGCGGAGTACCTGGGCCACGGTCTCGTCCCCGAGCAGATCTGGGCGGGCAACGGGTCCAATGAGGTGCTCCAGCACATCCTGCAGGCCTTCGGAGGCCCTGGTCGCACGGCTTTCGGGTTCGCGCCGACCTATTCGATGTACCCGCTCATCGCGCAGGGCACCGGTGCGCGGTGGATCGCCGGTACGCGTCAGCCCGACTACACCATCACTCCGGAGGAGGCGGCCGAGCAGGTGCGGGCCGCCGAGCCGGACGTGGTCATCCTCTGCTCTCCCAACAACCCCACCGGCACGCCGCTCGGACTCGACGTCATCGAAGCGGTGTATGAGGCTGCCAGGGGCATAGTGATCGTCGACGAGGCCTACCAGGAGTTCGCGCCGCATGACGCGGTCTCCGCACTGACGCTGCTCGAGGGGCGGCCGCGTCTGGCCGTCTCGCGCACGATGAGCAAGGCCTTCGCGTTCGCCGGAGCCCGTGTCGGGTATCTCGCGGCCGACCCGGCGTTCATCGACGCGCTGCGGTTGGTGCGTCTGCCGTACCACCTGAGCGCACTCACCCAGGCGGCGGCCATCGCGGCGCTGCGCAATGCCGACGTCATGCTCGGCATGGTCGAGGAGATCGTCGAGCAGCGCGACCGCATCACGGCGACTCTCGAGGCGCTGGGTTACCAGCCGCACGAATCCTGGTCGAACTTCGTGCTGTTCGGTGGAGTCTCCGACCCGAAGGCCACCTGGCAGCAGCTGTACGACCAGGGGGTGCTGGTACGCGATGTCGGCATCCCAGGACACCTGAGGGTGAGCGCGGGCACCGAGGCCGAGACCACCGCGTTCCTTGATGCTCTTGCCTCGATAGGATCGGCTTCATGAGCACTTCCGCACCGACCCCGCGCACCGCGAGCCGTGTGCGCCGCACGTCGGAGTCCACCGTCGAGCTCGAGCTGAACCTCGACGGGACCGGCGTCAGCCACATCGACACCTCGGTGCCCTTCTTCGACCACATGCTCACGGCGTTCGCGAAGCACTCGCTGACCGACCTCACCGTGCGCGCCTCGGGTGACACCCACATCGACGCACACCACACCGTGGAAGACGTCTCAATCGTGCTCGGACAGGCGATCCTCGAAGCCCTCGGCGACAAGTCCGGCATCTCCCGGTACGGAGACGCCCTCGTCCCCCTCGACGAGGCGCTCGCGCAGGCCGTGGTCGACATCTCGGGCCGCCCGTACCTCGTGCACACGGGGGAGCCCGAGGGGTTCGAGCACCACCTGATCGGCGGACACTTCACAGGGTCGCTCGTCCGCCACTCCTTCGAAGCCATCACGTTCAATGCCGCTCTCACGGTGCACGTGCGTGTGCTCGGCGGCCGCGACCCGCACCACATCGCGGAAGCGGAGTACAAGGCGTTCGCGCGTGCGTTCCGTCAGGCGAAGGCGCTGGATCCGCTCGTCGACGGCATTCCGTCCACCAAGGGCGCGCTGTGACGTCGGCTCCTCGCGTCGCGGTGTTCGACTACGAGTCGGGCAACGTCCACTCGGCCGTCAAGGCTCTCGTGGCTGCCGGTGCCGACGCCGTGCTGACGCGCGACCGTACCACCGCCCTCGAGGCGGACGGCCTGGTCGTTCCCGGCGTCGGCGCGTTCCAGGCGGTTCGCGATGCCCTGCGTGCGCACGGAGGCGACGAGATCATCGACCGCCGTCTGGCCGGTGGCCGTCCCGTCCTCGGCATCTGCGTCGGGATGCAGGTGCTGTTCGAGCACGGCGTCGAGCGTGGGCGTGATACCGCAGGGCTCGGAGAGTGGCCCGGAGCCGTCACCGAGCTCAACGCGCCGGTGCTTCCGCACATGGGCTGGAACACCGTCGCGCCCGGTTCCGACAGCGTGCTCTTCCGCGGCATCGAGCAGGAGCGCTTCTACTTCGTGCACTCCTACGCCGCCCAGTCCTGGCAGCTCGATGTCATTCCGCCGTTCCCGGAACCCGTCCTGACCTGGACGACCTACGGCGATCCCTTCCTCGCCGCCGTGGAGAACGGCCCGCTGTCGGCGACGCAGTTCCACCCGGAGAAGTCCGGCGAAGCAGGTATCCAGCTGCTGCGCAACTGGGTCGAGAGTCTCTGACGACGCCCGCCGGCGTCACCCGTTTTGTTCCCCGCCGCCCGGCGGACTACCCTCGGTTCTCGTGCCCGCACCGGGCCGAAGAGCTTCCCGATCCAAGGACCCCATGAACGACTTCGCGCAGTCCCCCTCGCTCACGCTCCTTCCCGCGGTCGATGTCGCCGGGGGCAAGGCCGTCCGACTGACTCAGGGCGAGGCCGGAACCGAGACCAGCTATGGCGACCCGTTGGACGCCGCAGGGGAGTGGGTGTCGCAGGGCGCCTCCTGGATCCACCTGGTCGACCTCGACGCGGCCTTCGGTCGGGGCAGCAACGCGCCGATCCTGCGCAAGGTCATCAAGCAGTTCAAGGGCGTGAACATCGAGCTTTCGGGTGGTATCCGCGACGACGCGACGCTGGAGGCGGCTCTGGAGAGCGGCGCGACGCGGATCAACCTGGGCACGGCGGCGCTGGAGAATCCGGAGTGGGCTGCCGACGTGATCGGCCGTTACGGCGAGGCGATCGCCGTCGGTCTCGATGTGCGCGGAACGACGCTCGCCGCCCGCGGATGGACCAAGGAGGGCGGGGACCTCTGGGAGGTGCTCGACCGCCTCGAAGACGCCGGCTGCAGCCGCTACGTGGTCACCGACGTCACGAAGGACGGAACCCTCCGCGGTCCGAACCTCGACCTTCTCCGTGAGGTCACCTCTCGCACCCCGAAGCCGGTGGTCGCGTCAGGCGGCATCTCGAGCCTGGACGACATCGCCGCGCTCCGCGACCTCGTGCCGTTGGGCGTCGAGGGCGCGATCGTCGGCAAGGCACTCTACGCCGGCGCCTTCACGCTGGCTGAGGCACTGGATGTCGCAGGAGACTGACGCGCACGCGTGCGGCCCCGAGCCGCACAACCACGGCGATTCAGCAGGCGTCCCGTGGGAGGGGCGCAGCTTCGAGTCGAATCCGCACGCCGCGGACGACGGTTCCGCCGACCCCGCGCTGCTGGCGGCGCTGCTGCGCTTCCGCGCCGGCCAGGGCAGCCAGTCCGAGGTCGTCGACGCTTTCCGTGCCGCCCGTGTGCTGGTGCCCCTCATCGCGGAGAAGGGGGAGGAGGGGATCGCCCCCAACGGCCTCACCGTTGACAAGACGCAGGAGCTCTCCATCGTCACGGTCGCGGCTCCGGATGGTCGGCGCGTGCAGCCGGTGTTCTCGTCGGTCCAGGCGATGCAGGCGTGGGACCCGACGGCGCGACCGATCCCCGTCGAGGCTATCCGCGCGGCGCTGGCCGCCTCGTCGGAGGACACCGACCTGATCGTGCTCGACCCGACGTCCGACACCGAGTTCGTCATCCGGCGTCCTGCCGTGTGGGCGATCGCTCAGGAGCAGCGCTGGGAGCCGAGCTTCCTGTCGACCGAGGTGTTCACGGCGCTGCAGGAGAGCGTGGCCCACGAACTGGCCGTCATCGACGTGGCTGTGGCTTCCGGGGACCCCGACGCCCGTCTGCGCGGGCCCGAGCTCATCGTGGTCCTCGAGCTGGTCGACGGACTCGAACGCGAGGTGCTCGACGCCGTGCTCTCGCGTCTCGCGTCTCGCTGGGCATCGGACGACCGGATCGCCGTGCTCGTCGACTCCCTCACCGTGAAGCTCCGCCGCAGCGCCTGAACCGCTTCGCTACGCTCGGGGACATGCCCCGGACTCTGTTGCGAGCCCTCGCCGCCGTCGTGCTGCTCGGAGGCGCCGTCGCCGGCACTTCCGGCTGCGTGGTCAACGCGTGCCCGGCGATCGCCTACATCAGCACGGTCGTCGTCGACGTGAGCGCCTTCCCGGCGGCGACCGACCTCCAGTTCTGCGCGGACGGGCAGTGCTCACCGGGGCCGGGGGAGGATGCGAGCTCGTCCGCGAACTTGTTCTCGGCGTCTCCGTCGGCCGACGGCACGTGGAGCATGTCCTTCGACATGTCCACGCCCGACCTGGTCGACATCCGGTTGTTCGATGCGCAGGGTGCCGTCATCCACGAGTCGGAACAGGAGATCTCCTGGACTCGCACCGAAGGGCAGTGCCCCGGCCCGGCCTCGGCCGACCCTCTGGTCGTCGAGCCCGCGGCAGCTAGTTGACCGGGCCGGTCCACTTCTCGCCCGGTCCCTTGCCGATCGGATCGGGGATCGTGGACGCCTCGCGGAAGGCGAGCTGGAGTGAGCGGAGACCGTCGCGCAGGGACCGCGCGTGCATGTCGCTGATCTCCGGAGCGCCGGCGGTGATGAGCCCGGCGAGGGAGTTGATGAGCTTGCGCGCCTCGTCGAGGTCGAGCTGCGCTGCGGCGTCCGGATCGTCGGCGAGCCCGAGCTTGACGGCTGCCGCGCTCATGAGGTGCACGGCGGCGGTGGTGATCACCTCGACTGCGGGTACATCGGCGATGTCGCGGGTGGCCGACGATGCGGCCTCCTCCTGACGTGCCCAACGCTCTTCGCGCTCGCGTGCCGCCTCGTCCGGTGCCTGGTTCGTCACTTCGCCTTGCTTTCTGTTAGACTTTGGCGGGCTCCGGAGCGTCATGCTCCGGAACGAAAGAGGATTCACTTCCCACCCGCGCTTGCCGTTCAAGGCTACCGGGTCTTGCACTCCACCGGCTCCGTTCGAAAGAAGGAGCCGGTAGACAGGGTGCGGAGCCGGCGTCTGAATGCCGGTGGGTGGGGACGATTCCGATTTCGCCCGTGATGCAGACAGCGTCGCGGTGGCCGAATCACATCGTCTAAGGAGTTCCGCATCAGCGATCCCCGTACCAATGAGCGCATCCGCGTCCCCGAGGTCCGCCTCGTCGGCCCCGCGGGTGAGCAGATCGGCGTCGTCCGCATCGAAGCCGCACTGCGCCTCGCGCAGGAAGCCGATCTCGACCTCGTCGAGGTCGCCCCGAACTCGAAGCCGCCCGTCGTCAAGATCATGGACTACGGCAAGTTCAAGTACGAGGCCGCCCAGAAGGAAAAGGAAGCTCGCCGCAACCAGGCGAACACGATCCTCAAGGAAGTGCGCTTCCGTCTGAAGATCGAGGCTCACGACTACACGACCAAGCTCAAGCGTGCCGAGGGCTTCCTCAAGGCCGGCGACAAGGTCAAGGCCATGATCCTGTTCCGCGGTCGCGAGCAGTCGCGTCCGGAGCAGGGTGTGCGTCTGCTGCGCAAGTTCGCCGAGGATGTCGCCGAGTTCGGCACCGTCGAGTCGAACCCGACCATCGACGGTCGCAACATGGTGATGGTCGTGGCTCCGCTCAAGAGCAAGTCCGAGGCGAAGCAGGAGCAGAACGCCGTGCGCGATGCTCAGCGCGCGGACAAGAAGCAGGCTGCGCGCGAGGCGAAGAACGAGGCCGCCGCCACCACTGCGGAGTAGTACCCGCCCCAGAACTCCCGCACCGCGGGTTGACACCGTCGCCTGAGAAGGCGCCATACGAAGGAAGAGAAGATGCCGAAGCAGAAGACCCACTCGGGTGCTAAGAAGCGCTTCAAGATCACCGGCAGCGGAAAGCTGAAGAAGCAGCAGGCCGGGATGCGCCACAACCTCGAGCACAAGTCGAGCCGTCGCACGCGTCGTCTGAACCAGGACCAGGTCCTGTCGAAGGCTGACACCAAGGTCGCGAAGAAGCTTCTCGGTCGCTGACGCGCGCCGAACGCACGAATAGGAACACAGGAAAATGGCAAGAGTCAAGCGGGCAGTAAACGCCCACAAGAAGCGCCGGGTCATCCTCGAGCGCGCCTCCGGTTACCGCGGACAGCGTTCGCGCCTCTACCGCAAGGCCAAAGAGCAGGTCATCCACTCGCTGGTCTACTCGTACCGTGACCGTCGCAAGCGCAAGGGCGACTTCCGTCGTCTGTGGATCCAGCGCATCAACGCTGCGGCCCGCCAGAACGGCATGACGTACAACCGCTTCATCCAGGGCCTCGGCCTCGCGGGTGTCACGGTCGACCGTCGCATGCTCGCCGACCTCGCGGTCAACGACGCTGCCACGTTCACGACGCTGGTCGAGACGGCGAAGAAGGCTCTTCCCTCCGACGTCAACGCGCCGAAGTCGGCTGCGTAAGCACCTCTTCACACAGGGCGCTCTCCTTCGGGAGGGCGCCCTGCGGCGTTTCCCGGCGTGGCGAGGACTGCCGCGCGGCTGACCGCGAGGTCGACGAGAGCGGCCATGGCGACGGCACCCGCGTAGACGAGGATGTCGCGTCCATCGAATCCGGAGCCGAGGACGTGGCGGATCGGGGGGAGTGCCGATCCCCACTCACGAGGGATACCGGTGAGCTGGAACAGTTCGACGCCGGCGCAGAACACGAAGGCGACGAGGGCCGGCGCGAAGGGGCGCCACCGCGCGGCGATCAGGGCGACGAGCAGATAGATGAGCACAGCGTACAGCGCATCGCCGATGACGTCGCCCACGACCCCGCCCGCACTGCGATGGATGACGAGCCCGATCGCGACCGTCGCGACGGCGAGCACTGCGAGGACGATCCGCCGACGGGAGCTCCTCACCGCGGCATCGATCGTCATGCAGGCACCCTACCCGGATGGTGCGGGAGAGGGCCGTGCGTTCCCTAGACTGTGATCGTGCTGGAGAACCCCCGTTCGCCCCGAGTCCGTGCTGTCGCGAAGCTGACCAAACGCAGCGCGAGGACTGAGACAGGCCTGTTCCTTCTGGAGGGCCCGCAGTCGGTGCGCGAGGCGCTCACCTACCGTCCCGAGGCGATCGTCGAGCTCTTCGCGACGCCGAACGGCTGGGAGCGGCACCCCGACATCCGCGCGAAGGCCGCAGAGGCGGACATCGAGGTCGAGTACGTCACCGAGTACGTGCTCAACGCCATGGCCGACACCGTCACACCGCAAGGCCTCGTCGCCGTCGTGCAGCAGACGCCGACGTCGGTGCGCGACATCTTCGACGCCTCGCCGCGACTGGTGGCGATCTGCGAGGAGGTGCGGGATCCAGGGAACCTCGGCACGATCATCCGGGCAGCGGATGCCGCGGGTGCGGATGCCGTCGTCCTGACCGGTCGCACCGTCGATCCGTACAACCCGAAGGTGGTGCGCGCGACCACAGGGTCCCTGTTCCACCTTCCCGTCTCGGTCGGGGGCGACCTCGCCGAAGTCGTGAAGCGTGCTCACGCCGCAGGTCTGCGCATCCTCGCGGCGGACGTGAAGGGCGATGACCTGTTGGAAGCGCGCGCGGAGGGCGTGCTGGCCGAGCCGACGGGATGGCTCTTCGGCAACGAGGCGCGCGGACTCGAAGACGAGGCGCTGGATCTCGCGGACCGCGTGCTCAAGCTTCCGATCTTCGGCCGAGCCGAGTCGCTCAATCTGGCGACGGCCGCCAGCGTCTGCCTGTATGAAAGCGCATTCGCTCAGCGGGCGACGTCCGTCGACTGAGGTGACGGACGCCGGGGGAAGCGGGAAGCGGAGTCGATGAGGATTCTGATCGTCGAAGACGACGACCGGGTCGCAGGCGCACTGGAGGCGTTTCTCGCCCGGTCCGGGTACGCGACCGTCCGCGCGGCGGATGGAGCGTCTGCGCTGGGTCTTCTCGGAGCGGACACCGAGGTGGTGCTGCTCGATCTCGGTCTGCCCGACGTCGACGGGGTCGACCTGTGTCGCCGGATCAGGGGCCGCTCCGAGGTCCCGATCGTGATCGTGACCGCCCGCAGCCAGGTCGCGGAGCGCATCAAAGGGCTCCGCGCCGGAGCCGATGACTTCGTGGTGAAGCCCTACGATGTGCACGAGCTCCTGGCGCGGATCGAGGCGGTCACACGGCGATCCAGGCCGATGAGGCCCGAGGCGGATGCGCGCGTCCTGCTCCACGGAGGCGGCGTGCAGGTCGATCTGATCGCTCGCCAGGTGCTGGTCGACGGCGCGGCCATCGACCTCACGCGCAAGGAGTTCGACATCATCGCCGTCCTGGCCCGCTACCCGGGAGTGGCGGTGCCGAAGGACCGGCTGATCCGCGAGGTGTGGAACACCGACTGGCGAGGATTCGGCCATTCTCTGGAGGTGCACGTCGGGGCGATCAGGAAGAAGACCGGGGTCCGCGGGGTCATCGAGACGGTCCGCGGGGTCGGCTATCGGCTGGCAGGGTCCTGAGTCGTGCGTCGTCGCCTCATCCTCGTGTTCCTGATACCGCTCGTCGCGATCCTGGCCGGACTCGGCGGTGCCGCGGGGTGGAGCGCCGCCCAGAGCGTGCAGCAGGCCTTCTATGCGCAGCAGATCGGCGACCTCGGCTACTTCGTCACGAGCGCGCGCCAGGCTCTGCGTTCCGGCAGTGCTGCCGTGATCGAGGCGGAGGTGGAGCGGTTCCGCGAGGTCTACGGGATCGAGGTGACCGTGTTCGATCTCGGGGGCGGCGTGTGGGCCGCAGCGGATCAGGACCCGGCGGTGCTTCGCGAAGACGATGCCGAGCGCGTCAAGCTGGCGCTCTCCGGTCGACGAGCCGAGCAGCCGACGGTGGTGTTCCCGTGGAGCGTCTCGGATTCCGCATTGGCCGAGCCGGTGTTCGATGACGGTGACGTGATAGGCGCCGTGCTCGTCGCCGGAGATGTGGCGGCTCCGCGCCGCGATCCTGCACCAGCTCCTGCTCATCTCGGCGATCGCGGGCGTGCTCATCGCGCTCGGCGTGCTCCTGGTGTTCCGGCTCGCGCGTTGGGTGCTCTCGCCGGTGCGCCGACTCGACGAGGCCATGGTCGCGATCGAGCGCGGCGAGATGGACGCGCGCGTTGCTGCGGACGACGGTCCGCCGGAGCTCCGCCGCATGGCGCAGGTGTTCAACGGCATGGCCGACGAGATCGAACGGGTGATGACGAGGCAGCAGGAGTTCGCGCTCAACGCCTCACACGAACTGCGCAACCCCCTCAATGCTCTGCTCCTGAGAGTGGAGCATCTGGCGACGGGACTCGGCGACGAGTGGCAGGGCGACGTCGAGGAGACGAGGGAGGAGGGGCGCCGGATGACCCGCATCCTCGAGACACTTCTCGGCCTCGCGCGCGGCGGCCGTGGCGACTCGACCGTCTCCGCTGTGGATCTGGCGACTCTGGCCGCTCGTCGCCGGGAAGCATGGCGCGATGTCGCGGCTCAGCGCGGAGTCGGGCTGCGCTCCACCGGTGTGTCATCGGTGATGAGCGTGACCGACCGCACGATCGTGGAGAGCGCGCTGGATGCCGTGATCGACAATGCCGTGAAGTTCTCGCCCGAGGGGGCGCACATCGAGATCGGGGCGAGACGGGAAGGAAGCGTCTGTCGGATCACGGTCCGCGATCACGGCCCGGGCCTCACCGACGAGCAGGCAGCTGCGGCGACCGACCGGTTCTGGCGCAACGCCGACACCGGGGACACACCGGGGTCAGGACTCGGGCTGGCGATCGCGAGCGATCTGCTGGAGACGATCGGGGGAGAGCTGGCGGTCTCTTCGGCACAGGGTGGCGGACTCGAGGTCGCGCTCGTCCTGCACGACGGGTCCACGCCATGAGGTCGGCCGCCAGGGGACTTCTCGCGGGAGGACTCGCGTTCGTGCTGCTGACCGGGTTGACCGCGTGCGTCCCTCGCTCCGACGAGTGGAGCGACGTCGAGTACGCGATCGCCAGCGGGGGCTCGACCGGTGTGTACTACGACTACGGCAGCCACCTGGCGGAAGAGCTGTCGGACCGGCTGGACCTCCGGATGGTCGCGCAGGAGACCGCGGGATCGGTCGACAACCTGCTGCGGGTGAGTTCGGGCGAGGCCCTGCTCGGATTCGCGCAGGGGGATGCCGCCGCCGACGCGGTGTCGGGCACCGGCGCCTTCGAGCGGCCGTTGGAGGTGGAGGCTCTCGCCCGCCTGTACGACGAGTACGTTCAGGTCGTGGTGCGGGGGGATTCGGACATCGACGACATCGGCGATCTTGCCGGCCGCACCATCTCCCTCGGCGCCGAGAACTCCGGCGTCAACGTGATCGCCGGCCGAGTGCTCGACGCGGCAGGCGTCGCGCTCGATTCCGTCCGCGACCCCCAGCTCGACCTCAGCGCGTCGATCGGTGCGATGGAGCGTGGTGAGATCGACGGCTTCTTCTGGGTGGGGGGCCTGCCCACTCCCGGCGTGGCCGAACTGTCCTCGCGGGCTCCGGTGCGTCTGCTCCCGATCGAGCCCGAGTGGGTCAATGCCGTGAACGAACGGTACTCGCATGCCTATCGGCAGGCCGATGTCCCCGCGGGGACATACGGCCTGCCGGACTCCGCGCCGACGATGGCCGTTCCCAACTATCTCGTCACCGCCGCGTCCACGCCGGATGCCGTCGTGCACGATGTCCTGGCCGGGCTCTTCGACGCGCGACTGCGCATCGCGGGGGAGGTGCCGACCGCGGCGCTGCTGGATCGGCGCTCGGCGATCTTCACCGGTCCGGTCCCTCTCCACGATGGTGCGATCGACTACTACCGCGACCTGCGCGGTTGACTGCTCAAGAAATCCTCAAGAAGTCTGACAGCGGGGCCGGCGCTCTGCCATTGTGAGGTCGATCGCGCACGATCGTCGCCTGCTGCACAACTGTCGTTGGGGCATCGCAGCAGGACGATTCCGCGGCCCGTGGGGGCGGGCCGCGGGGTACCCATGCACAGCAGCATTGGTGCCGCGATCAGGTGATTACGAACGTGTAAATCTCACCGAGGTGCCTGGAGACCCGCGCCCGACGTGGCTAGTTTGGAGAAATGATGACCTCTGATACCCCGCTCGTCGTGGTCGAGAACGTTCAGAAGCACTACGGCGACTTCCAGGCGCTCACTGACATCGATCTGACCGTGAACTCGGGGGAGGTCGTCGTCGTGATCGGCCCGTCCGGCTCCGGGAAGTCGACACTGTGCCGCACGATCAACCGCTTGGAGACGATCACCAGCGGGAGCATCCGCATCGACGGCAAGGAGCTCCCGGCCGAGGGCAAGGGCCTGGCTCATCTGCGCGCCGACGTCGGCATGGTCTTCCAGTCGTTCAACCTCTTCGCCCACCTCACGATCCTCGAGAACGTGACTCTCGGACCGATCAAGGTGCGCGGCATCAAGAAGGCCGACGCCGAGAAGGAGGCGATGATGCTGCTCGAGCGCGTCGGCGTGGCCCAGCAGGCCTCGAAGCTCCCTGCCCAGCTCTCCGGTGGTCAGCAGCAGCGCGTGGCCATCGCCCGCGCTCTCGCGATGCAGCCCAAGGTGATGCTGTTCGACGAGCCCACCAGTGCGCTCGACCCCGAGATGATCAACGAGGTGCTCGACGTCATGGTCGAACTCGCCCAGGACGGGATGACGATGATCGTCGTCACGCACGAGATGGGCTTCGCGCGCAAGGCCGCCGACCGCGTCGTGTTCATGGCGGACGGACGGATCGTGGAGGAGGCGACTCCCGAGGAGTTCTTCACGCACCCGAAGAGCGATCGCGCCAAGGACTTCCTCTCGAAGCTCCTCACGCACTGACGCGCCCGCACACTCACACACTCACACACAGACCCTGCACACACAGCACACGAAGGAGACGCACATGCGACGCACACGGACACTGGCAGGCATCGGAATCGCGGCAGCCGCGCTGCTGACGCTCACCGCCTGCAACAGCGGAACCCCGTCCAGCACGGGGGCCCCGGAAGGCGGCGACGAAGGTGACTCCTCCAGCAGCACGCCCTGGACCGTCCTGACCGACGTCAGCATCGACGGCAGCCCGACGTTCGACCGGATCGAGTCGTCCGGAAAGATCAAGGTCGGCGTCAAGGAGGACCAGCCCGGTCTCGGCTACCTCGACCCCGTGACCGGTGACCGCACCGGATTCGACGTCGACATCGCCCGCTGGATGGCGGCATCGCTCGGTGTCGACCCGGAGAAGATCGATTTCCAGGCGATCGCCTCCGCGAACCGCGAGCAGGCCATCGTGAACGGCGACATCGACTACTACGTCGGCACCTACTCCATCACCGACAAGCGCAAGGAGCAGATCTCCTTCGCCGGTCCGTACTTCGTCACCGGTCAGGGCCTCCTCGTGGCAGCTGACAGCGACATCAAGAGCGTCGACGACCTCGACTCCTCGACGACCGTCTGCTCGGCGACCGGCTCGACGCCGATCCAGAACATCAAGACGAACTACCCCGACGTGCCCACCAAGGAGTACGACACGTACTCGAAGTGCGTCGAGGACCTGAAGAACGGCCAGGTGGACGCGGTCACCACCGATGAGGCGATCCTCATCGGCTACGCGGCTCAGGACCCGGACAACCTCAAGGTCGTCGGTGAGCCCTTCAGCGAGGAGCGCTACGGCATCGGCGTCGCCAAGGGTGACGACGCCCTCGTGGGGTACTTCAACACGCAGCTGACCGACGGTGGCGAGATCTGGCAGCAGATCTTCGACAACAACCTCGGTGCCTCCGGCGTCAAGGCGACGCAGCCCGAGGTCGACCCGGTCGGTTGATCTCCGCGGGGCGGTCGGCATGGTCGGCCGCCCCGCTCATGCAGGACACTTTCGAGAACCCGAATCGACAGGAGCAGCAGTGGGAGTCATCTCCGACCACCTCGACCTCTGGGGAGAGGCACTGTGGGGAACCATCGTGCTGTTCCTCGGCGGCGGCATCATCGCGCTGGTCCTCGGACTCATCGTCGGGGCCGCACGTGTCTCGCCGGTTCCGATCGCCCGCGCCGTCGGTGGCGTGTACGTGAACTGGATCCGCAACACACCGCTGACCCTGGTCATGTTCTTCTTCGCCTTCTGCCTTCCGATCCTGCTGGGGGAGCGGGTGAACTCCCTGCTGCTGGCCGTGATCGCGCTCGGCATCTACACCGCGACCTATGTGGCGGAGGCGCTGCGAGCCGGCATCAACACCGTGCCGGTCGGCCAGGCGGAAGCCGCACGGGCGATCGGCCTGAACTTCGGCCAGGTCATGCGCTACGTGGTGCTGCCGCAGGCGACGCGCTCCGTCGTCCCGCCCATGATGAGCGTGCTCATCGCCCTCATGAAGAACACCACGGTGGCCGCAGGGTTCTCGGTCGTCAACCTCGGCACCATCCGCGCGGCGCTCAGCGAACGCGGTGAGAACGCGCTCGTCGTGCTCCTGTGGGTCATGGTCCTGTTCGTGGTGCTGGTGCTGCTGCTCGCCTGGGTGCAGCGCGTTCTCGAGAACAAGTGGAGGATCGCGCGATGAGTTCCGTCCTTTTCGACGTCCCCGGCCCCCGTGCCGTCGCCCGCAACAGGCTCATCGGAGTCGCCACGGTGCTCGTGGTCCTCGCGGTGCTCGGCTGGGTGGTGTGGAGGCTGTTCGCCACCGGGCAGTTCTCCGCAGAGAAGTGGAACATCTTCACGTTCTCCGCGGTCTGGGTCCGCTTCGGCGAAGGCCTGCTGGCCACGCTGGCCGCGTTCGCGGTCGCCGGCGTCGGATCCATCGTCCTCGGTTTCCTTCTCGGCATCGGCCGCCTCTCGGAGCACGCCTGGGTGCGTGAGCCGGTCCGGTGGATCATCGAGGTGCTGCGAGCGGTGCCCGTGCTCATCCTGATGATGCTGCTGTACTACGGCCTTCCGGTGATCGGCGTGAAGATGCCGCCGTACTGGGCCGTCGTGATCGCCCTCATCGTCTACAACGGCTCCGTGCTCGCCGAGGTGCTCCGTGCCGGGATCGAGTCGCTGCCGCGCGGACAGAAGGAGGCCGGCTACGCGATCGGACTGCGGAAGACCGGGGTGATGTACTTCATCCTGATCCCGCAGGCCGTCCGGGCCATGATGCCGGTGATCATCGCGCAGCTCGTCGTGGCGCTCAAGGACACCGCGCTCGGCTTCATCATCACGTACCAGGAGCTCCTCTACGTCATCAACCAGATCGGCAACCAGGCGCCCTACGGCTCCCCGCTGATCCCGGCGGCGATCGTCGGCGGATCGATGTACGTGGCCGTGTGTCTCCTGCTCTCCTACATCGCCTACCGCCTGCAGAAGCGTGCCAAGCGCTCGCCGAAGGCAGGGCCTGCGGTGCCGGATCCCCGCCAGCACGGAGGCGAGACCAACACCTCGCTCATCGTGCTGCAGGGAGATGGGTCCGAGAAGGCGCGCTGATCCGCGAAAGGGACCCGCACGCCCCCGGTAGACTCGATTCTCGTGTCAGAGTCTCCTGAAATCACCCCGGAAGCGGTCGAGTCCGCTGTTGCCGATGCCCTCGCGGCGATCGCCACAGCCGCCGACACCGCCGAGCTGAAAGCAGCCCGCGCCGCACACGTCGCCGACGGATCGCCGCTCGCGGTACTGAACGCCTCGATGCGCCAGGTCGCTCCCGAGAACAAGGCCGCATTCGGCAAGCTCGTGGGCCAGGGGAGAGGGCAGGTGACCCAGGCGCTGGCCGCGAAGGAGGCCGAGCTCGCCGAGGCCGAGGTCGCCGCGCGCCTCGAGTCCGAGCGGGTGGACATCACCGCCGTGCCCTCGCGCACGCGTGTCGGCGCCCGACACCCGCTCACGCTCCTGCAGGACCAGGTGTGCGACATCTTCGTCGGCATGGGCTGGGAGATCGCGGAGGGACCGGAGCTCGAGCACGAGTGGTTCAACTTCGACGCACTGAACTTCGATGTGGACCACCCCGCACGCCAGGAGCAGGACACGTTCTACGTGGACCCGCCCTCGCGTCACCTCGTGATGCGCACGCACACGAGCCCGGTGCAGGTGCGCTCGATGCTCGACCGCGAGGTGCCCATCTACGTGCTGTGCCCCGGCCGGGTGTATCGCACCGACGAGTTCGACGCCACGCACCTGCCGGTGTTCACGCAGTTCGAGGGACTCGTGATCGACAAGGGCATCACGATGGCGCACCTCAAGGGCACGCTCGACCACTTCGCGAAGCTGCTCTTCGGCCCCGAGGCCAAGACGCGCTTCCGCACCAACTACTTCCCCTTCACCGAGCCGTCCGCCGAGCTCGATCTGTGGCACCCCACCTTCAAGGGCGGTGCGCGCTGGATCGAGTGGGGCGGCTGCGGCATGGTCAACCCGAACGTGCTGCGCGCGGCAGGGATCGACCCGGAGGAATACAGCGGCTTCGCGTTCGGCATGGGCATCGAGCGGGGCCTGATGTTCCGCAGCGACGTCCAGGACATGCGCGACATGGCCGAGGGCGATGTCCGATTCAGCGAGCAGTACGGGATGGTGGTGTGATGCGCGTCCCGCTTTCGTGGTTGCGTGAGTACGTCGATCTGGCAGCGGACGCCACGCCCGAGGATGTCCTCGCGGCCCTGGTGACCGTCGGCTTCGAAGAGGAGGACGTGCACCGCTTCGACATCACGGGCCCCGTGGTGGTCGGCCAGGTCGTCTCGCTCGAGCCGGAGCCCCAGTCCAACGGCAAGACCATCAACTGGTGCCAGGTCGACGTCGGCGCGGCGAACGGCGGCATCCGTGGCATCGTCTGCGGCGCGCACAACTTCGTCGTCGGGGACAAGGTCGTCGTGACCCTTCCCGGTGCGGTGCTGCCCGGTCCGTTCCCGATCGCCGCCCGCAAGACCTACGGTCATGTGTCGGACGGCATGATCGCCTCTGCGCGCGAGCTGGGACTCGGTGACGAGCACAACGGCATCGTCGTGCTGTCCGACCTCGGCATCGATGCGCCCGTCGGCACCGACGCGATCGCCCTGCTCGGCCTCGACGACGTCGCGGTGGAGATCAACGTCACGCCCGACCGCGGTTACGCCTTCTCCCTGCGCGGGGTGGCTCGTGAGTACGCGCACGCGACCGGAGCGACCTTCCGCGACCCGGCGGAGCGCGATTTCGCCGAACTCCAGCCGGGCACCGGCCACACGACCATCGTCGACGACGTCGCACCTGTGCGCGGGAACGTCGGAGCGAGCGAGTTCGTGACCCGCGTCGTCCGCGACGTCGATCCCTCACGTCCGACTCCTCCGTGGATGGTGGCGCGGCTCAGCCTCGCCGGCATGCGGTCGCTGGGCGTGCTCATCGACATCACCAACTACGTGATGCTCGAGCTCGGACAGCCGCTGCATGGCTACGACCTCGACAAGCTCACCGGGGGGATCACGGTTCGCCGCGCGCACGAGGGCGAGAAGATGACCACCCTCGACGGCGTCGAGCGCGCGCTGCACACCGAAGACCTGCTCATCACAGACGAGTCGGGTCCGATCGGCCTGGCCGGCGTCATGGGCGGCGGCACGACGGAGATGAGCGACTCCACCCGGAACGTGATGATCGAGGCGGCGAGCTTCGACCCGACCACGATCGCTCGTTCGGCTCGTCGTCACAAGCTGCCCAGCGAGGCGTCCAAGCGTTTCGAGCGCGGCGTCGACCCGCTGATCCCCTTCGTCGCGGCCCGGCGCGCGGCCGACCTCATGGTCGAGTTCGCCGGGGGCACGCTCACGGAGGAGGGCGGCGCGCTGTTCGCCGAGGTCTTCGTCGCGGAGATCGAGCTGCCCGCCGGCTTCGTGCAGGGGCTCATCGGCGTCGACTACACCGATGAAGAGATCACCGGTGCGCTGACGACGATCGGCGCGGAGGTCAGCCCTTCGACCGGCTCAGGGACCCAGGGCGGGTGGACGGTCATCCCGCCGACCTGGCGCCCCGACCTCACCGACAAGTGGACGCTCGCCGAGGAAGTCGCCCGCATCCACGGGCTCGACCGCATCCCCTCGGTGCTGCCGACGCCTCCCTCCGGGCGCGGCCTCACCGCGCACCAGCAGGGCCGCCGCCGCGTGGCCGATGCTCTGGCTGCTGCGGGGCTGGTCGAGACGCCGTCGTTCCCGTTCACCACGGAGGCGCAGAACGATCTGCACGGCTCCGCGTCGGGCGAGCACCTGCCGAGCATCCGTCTGGCGAATCCGCTCGACGGGCAGGCGCCGTACCTGCGCCGGTCGCTGATCCCCGGTCTGCTGCAGACCGCGCACCGCAACATCTCCCGCGGGCTCACCGACCTCGCGATCTTCGAGACCGGGGTGGTCTTCCTGCCCGAGCCGGGTGTGCAGTACGGCACCGATGAGGTGCCGCCGCTGGGGGAGCGTCCGTCCGACGAGACGCTCGCGGAGCTGAACGCCTCGATCCCGCCACAGCACCGGTTCGTCTCCGGACTCCTCACCGGCCATGTCGCACCGCGCCAGCCCGGTCGCCCCGCCGAGGCCGCCGGCCTCGTGGAGGCTCTGGACGCGGTCCGTGTGATCGCGGCAGCCGCCGGGGTCGACATCGACGTGCTCCAGGCCGAACGCGCCGCCCTCCACCCGGGGCGCACCGGGTCGCTCCTGGTGGCAGGCGAAGAGGTCGGATACGTCGGCGAGCTGCACCCCGCTGTCGCCGAGGGGGCCGATCTTCCCGGGCGCGCGACCGTGTTCGAGCTCGACCTCGACCGCATCCTGTCGCTTGCCGGCGGACGGGTCGTCGCGGCTTCGCTGTCGACGTTCCCCGCCGCTACGCAGGACGTGTCGCTCCTGGCTCCGGCCGGGGTCCCCGCCGCGGATGTGCAGGCCGCCCTCGCCGAAGGTGCGGGCATGCTGCTGGAGTCGGTGCGCCTCGTCGACGACTACCGCGGAGAGGGCGTTCCGGAGGGTTCCAAGAGCCTGACCTTCGCGCTGAGGTTCCGGGCGGATGACCGCACCCTCACCGCGGCGGAGGCCACGGAGGCCAAGCTCGCCGGAGTCGAGGTCGCTGCGCAGCGCTTCGGAGCGACGCTGCGCGACTGAGGATCGATCCGCGGTGTGAGGCGGACCGTGTCGTCGCTCGGACGATCCGGGCCGTCGCCGGAGTACCGTGGCGGGATGAGAATCCTCCCCCAGGGCACTCCGGCCGCCGTCCCCGACGGGGCGCGACCGCTCGGCGAGGGGCCGTTCCTCGAGCCCGGCGCACAGATCGACTGGCACTATCGGAAACCGGGGTGGCAGCCGGGAGAGCCGTCCAGGATCTCGCCGATGCGCGTGGTCCGTGATGATGAGCGCGGTCTCGTGGCCTGGCTCGCTCCGGGGACCCTCCAGGAGGCGCCGGGATCCAGCGACGGTCAGCGCGTGCGGGAAGTGCCTCTCGCCCGGCGCTGGCTCGAGCCGCGGACGCGCATCGTGGAGCGCTGGCGGGGCAACGGGGTGCTGTGCATCGCCCCTGCGGGGATGCCGTGGTCGATCTGGCTGTTCTGGAGCGACACCACCGGGCCGGACTGGGCGTTCTCCGGGTGGTACGTGAATCTCGAGAACGCGCATCTGCGGACAGACCGGGACACCTTCTCGTCCGACCATATCCTCGACGTCGAGATCGATCCGGCGGGCGGCATCCACCTCAAGGACGAGGATGAGCTCGTCGCCGCGATCGCCCAGGGACGGCTCAGCTCCGAGCAGGCCGCGCAGATCGAGCGGCACGCGGACGCGGCCATCGCGTCGTTCGAGGCCGACGACTGGCCGTTCGACTCCGCGTGGACCCGCTGGCGGCCCGACCCCGCCTGGACGGTTCCGGTGCTGGCAGGCCTTGACCGGTTGGGTGCAGGCACACCATGACGGATGTTCTGATCCTGGGCGGCACCGGGTGGCTCTCCGGGCGCATCGCCGGTCACTGGCGCGACCACGGAGCCACGGTCACCTGCCTCGCTCGAGGCACACGGCCCGCGCCGGAGGGAACGGTCCTGGTGCGTGGCGATCGCGAGGAGGCTTCGACCTACGCCGACCTCGCACGACGGGAGTGGGACCACGTCGTCGACATCTCCTCCCAGGCGGCGCATGTCGATCGGGCAGTCGAGATGCTGGGCGATCGAGCGGCACGATGGACGTACGTGTCATCCGTGTCGGTGTACTCCGATGACGAGACGGTCGGTGCGGACGAATCGGCTCCACGACACCCGGCGGCGGTTCTCGGCGACGAGTACGAGTACGCGGCGCAGAAGGTCGCCGCCGAGGACTCCGTCGCCCGATTGGGGGAGCGGGCACTCGTGGTGCGTCCCGGCCTGATCGTGGGCGACGGAGACCCGAGCGACCGCTTCGGCTACTGGAGTGCCGCGTTCGCTCGTGCCGACGCTGACGCCGTGCTGCTGCCCCCGCTGGACGGGCGGAGCGCTCAGTTGATCGACGTCGACGATCTGGCGGAGTACGTCGTCACCGCGCGAGGCAGCGGAGCCGTCAACGCCGTCGGCGACGAGAGGCCTCTCGCGGATGTGCTGCGGATGGTCCGCGCTGCATCCGGGCACACCGGGGCGACCGTCGTCGCGGACGAGGAGTGGCTCATCGCGCGTGACGTGGACCACTGGGCCGGCCCGCACTCCCTGCCGCTGTGGCTCCCGCCCGAGATGACGGGATTCATGACCCGCTCGAACGCGGCATTCCATGAGACCGGTGGGATGCTCCGTCCGCTCGTCGACACGATCGAGCGCGTGCTCGCCGACGAACGGGAGCGCGGACTCGACCGCGAACGACGTGCCGGGCTCACGCGGGCGCAGGAGCGGGCGCTGCTTGCCGATCGATAGACTGCGGACAGTGACACGGGGTGCCGCGATCCGCGGCTGAGAACAGACCCGTCGAACCTGATCTAGTTCGTACTAGCGAAGGGATGTCGCGATGAGCGATCTTCTGCGTCCTGATTCCACACACGATCTCGCCGAAAAGGCTGCGGTGCTGCTGGGGGTGTTGCGTGAGGCGCCACCGCTGACGCACTGCATCACCAATGCCGTGGTCACCGGCTTCACCGCCAACGTGCTGCTGGCGCTCGGGGCTGCTCCCGCCATGGTCGACATCGTCGGGGAGGTCGGCATGTTCGCCGGTGTCGCCTCGGGGATGCTGGTCAACCTGGGGACGCCCACCCCGGAGCAGCGCGCGGCGACTCTGGAAGCCGTCACCGGTGCGAGGGCAGCCGGTACGCCCTGGGTGCTCGACCCCGTCGCGGTCGGTGCGCTCCCGGTGCGCACCGCACTCGCGCGTCAACTCGTCGAGCAGCGTCCGACCGCGATCCGCGGCAACGCCTCGGAGGTGCTGGCTCTCGCGGGGCTCAGCGCCGGTGGGCGAGGTGTGGATTCCACCGACAGCACCGAGTCCGCGGCCGAGGCCGCATCGGCGCTGGCTCGGACGACACGCGGTGTGGTGGCCGTGTCCGGCCCGATCGATCTGCTCACCGACGGCGAACGCGTGCTGCGGTTGTCCAA
>NZ_QOAY01000174.1:0-8943 GCF_003314775.1 Microbacterium sp. H6
ATTCGTGCATTCGTCCTGCAGGTGCACCGCCGGACGCCCCGGTCAGCCGCCCGGCACCAGGACGAGCCGCCCGCATCGGTACGGACGGCTCGTCCCGGGGGTGCGTCAGACGGGATCGATCGGGCTCGGCAGCGACTTCAGGACGGCGGCGACCGCCTTCGCCGCAGCGCTGGGGGTCGCTCCGCCGACCGGCACCGTACCGAGCTGCGCGGCGACCCGCGCCGCGACATACGGTGCCGAGAACGACGTACCGCTCCACACCGCGAAGCCCCCGCGGTAATCGTCGGGGTCGATCGTCTCACGGCGCAGACCTTCGACGTCGGCCCTCGTCGCCGCCTGGGCGCCTCCCACGAACGCGGGCGAGGTGCTCACCACCGCCGCTCCGGGTGCGTAGGCCTGCACCCACGGACCGATGTTCGAGAACAGGGCGACCGACTGGCCGGAAGGATTCAACGCTCCGACGGAGACGAGCGGCGCGTCCTTGTCCCGGCGGATGCCGTTGTCCGCGCCCGGCCATGGCCACAGGGATGCCGGGAAGGAGGGGCGATCGATCGCGTCGTTCCCCGCGGAGCACACCACGACGCAGCCGAGTTCGCGTGCCTTGGCGAGCAGCTGGTAGAGCGTGAGGCTGAACAGTCCGTCGGTCGGCGTCTCGTGGTAGTAGCTGAGCGACAGGTTCAGCACATCGATCGGGAAGCCCGTCTTCGGGTTCTCGCGGTGGCGCGCCAGCAGCGTCACGACCTGGGCGACCGTCTCGAGGAGCGTGCTCTCGTCCACGACGCCGAGCGCCCCCGCGACCCGGATCGAGAGGATGTCGGCGTCCGGAGCCGCCTGTCGGACGATGCCCGCGATGAAGGTGCCGTGTCCCGCGACCGCGTCGATCTCCCCGTCGAGCTGCCCGTACAGGTCGGGATAGCGCTCCGGATCGGCGTCATCGGTCAGCCCGACCGGCACGCCGTCGAGGTCGACGGTGCGGGTGACGATGTCAGCGGGAAGCCAGGCGTGCTCGCCGCAGCCGGTGTCGAGGACAGCGACGACGGGTCGTCGTCCGCGCTTGGGGCTGGGACCGCGCACGGGCGCAGGCCCCAACCAGGTCACCGGCTGTCGTGCTCCGCGTCCGGGCTCGAGGTAGTCGTCGCTGCCGCCGGCGCCACCCGCACCGCGCACCGGGTTGGTGCGGGTGAACGGATTGGTGCGGGTGAACGGGTTCGTCCTGGTGAACGGATTGAGCCCGACCGGATCGATGGAGAGCACGTGGTCGAGGCTCGTGCGCGGCATCGTCGAGCGGGACATGCGGCGTGCGCGCTGGAGCACGCGCCAGGCATCCGGTGCGACGGGCGATTCACCGCGCACCGGCTCGTCCGGCGTGCGCAGCCGTGCGCGCAGGAAACCGGGAACTCCCGGCACGAGTTCGCCGTCGACCGCTGAGCGGGTGTCGTCCTCGATCTCGAGCTGCCAGCCGAACGTGTCTGCCGCGTCGCGGAGCGTGCGCACCTCCCGGTCGTAGGCCTCCTCATCGCCGAGAGCGCGGGTGATCAGCAGGCGTTCCGGCAGGTACGCCGTCGGAAACGCACGGATACCGTCCACCGGCTCCGTGCTCGGGTCGAGCGCCGTGCCCCGTCGGATCGATCCCTCCGCGCGGTCCTGCCAGGTCCATCCCTTGGGCTGATCCATGCGTCATCCTCTTCCTGCGGGTGGACCCGCGTCTTCATCGACGGGCGGCGCCCGTGGTCACAGCTCGAACTGCGGGGTCGCCAGTGTGCGCGTCTCGTCCCCGATCACGGTGGTCAGCTGAACGCGCGTGAGGCCGGGCGGGACGTCGTCGAACACGAAGCGTCCGGTCTCCTCCGGCGTGATCGACCTGGTCTTCTCGCCCTGGGTCAGGACGATCTCGGCGGCTGCGGTGTCGACCCAGCCGTCGACGCGGCGGCGTCCGGAAGCCGTCGTCGTCACGTGCAGCAGGATGCTCGTCGATCCGTCGCTGAACTGCAGGGTGAGCGCGTCGGCCTCGCCCCGCACCGCGCCTAACTGTCCTTCGACAAGAGTGAGCAGCGCGTATTCACGGTTCAGCCCGTCGGCGGCGACTGCGGCGACCATGCGGTCGATGAGGCCGGCGGGCATCGGATCGACCTCGCTCCACAGGGAGCGGAGCCGGGCGAACACCTGGGCGTCCTCGTTTTCGGTCATGCGAATCCCCCTGCCTGCGCTGTCGGTGGCGCGTCCAGCAGGGCGCGTAGTTTGGCGAGGCACCGGTTCCGCGTGGGGCCGATGCTGCCGACGGGCATGGCGAGGTCGCTGGCGATGCGGGCGTAGTCCGGACGATCCTCGAAGGCGATCACGCGCAGCAGCTTCTGGCAGCGCTCGTTCAGACGCCGCACAGCCGCCCACAGCCGCCGGTTCTCGTCGCCGAGGGTGGCGTGCTCTTCGGCCGACGCCTGTTCGGGCAGCAGTGTGTCGAGGTCATCCGCTTCGGTCGTGTCGACCTTGCCGTGCGCTTTCGCGACTTTCCAGGCCTCCCGGCGGGCGGTGGTCGTGAGCCAGGCCGATACGGCCCGTGAGTCGCTGATCGAGTCGTGGCCGCGGACGAGTCGCAGCCAGGTGGTCTGCACGACGTCTTCGGCGAGGGTGCGCTCCAGCCCATAGGCGCGCACGACGTGCCAGAGCACGGGCGTCATCAGCCGTACGAGCTCGTCCATCGCGCGGCTGTCGCTCTCGCGCCATGCGTCGAACAGATCCGCGGCGCGCTCCCAGCGTGCGCGCCCGTCGTCCGAGGCAGGATCGTGAGCGGTGCCGGGTGCACCGTCGATCATGAAGCCCATTGTGATCACATCTACCAGGAGCGCGGCAAGGGCTTTCTGATACATGTCTGCATCCAAGAATCCGCGCGGATGATCGTGCGGGGAGGCCCATAGAAGAAGTCGATACCGTTGAGGGGTGATCCCCCTCGCCATCGTGCTGTTCCTCAACGCCGCCTTCAACGTTCTGGTCTGGCCGCAGTTCTACAAGCGCGTGTCCAAAGACCCCCGCGCGCGGGACGAGAACGGCAAGGCCACGGCGTTCCTCAAGGTGCATGCCGTCCTCATCGCGGTCGCGCTCGTGCTGGCTCTCGTGTCCCTGTTGGCGGGGATCGCCGCGCTGACCGGAGCGCTCTAGCGCCGACCGCCTTCTCCCGGGAGCTCAGGCCCTCTCGTACTGCTTCGCGTGCTCGGCCCAGCGGGACTCGACGGGCAGAGCGCGCAGCGCCCGGTTGCCGAGGGCCATCGCCACGGCGACGAGGCAGAGCGCTGCGCACACCAGGATGGTCCACTCCCGGCCGATCCAGGCGAGGCCGAAGCCGGCGATGAGTGGTGCCAGCGGCATCGCGCCCATGCCGAGAACACCGGCAGCGCTGTTGGCACGCCCCAGCAGGTGACTCGGGGTCGCGACCATGAAGTAGCCCATCATGCCGGCATTGAGCGCCGGGACCAGCAGTACCGAGACGCCGAGCACCACGGCGATGATCAGCGGGTCGGTGACCACCGACAGCACGATGGCACCTGCCGAGATCACGGAGAGCCCCGCGATCGCCAGGATTCCGGCCTTGATGCGCGGGATGAGCAGCGGGGCCACCACGGCTCCCGCGAGCATCACGGCGCCGATCGACGCGCTCAGGGTGCCGATCAGAAGCTCGGAATGTCCGTCCTGCTGGAGGGCGTAGATGATGGTGGTGATCGTGGCGTTGAAGCCGAGGTTGATGACCGTCGTGATGAGCAGCACCCCGCCGAGGTCGGGACGGGAGAGCAGCCACCCGAACCCCTCGCGGAGCTCCTTCCACGCGTCGGGCTTCGCCGCGGGCGGGGTCGTCGAGGTGCCGAAACCCAGACCATCCGCCGTGTCCGCGGCGTGTTCGGGCTCGACGCGCCGCGCAGCACGCAGATGGTCTGGGTTTTCGCCCGCATCGACCACTCCGGCGCGACGCGCCTGACGCCCCAGCATCCACGCGGTCAGGGCCGCGATCACGTGGCACAGGGTCATGACCACACCGACGAGCCAACCGCCGACGCCGAGCAGCAGACCACCGAGCGGACCACCCGCCAGCTGGAGAGCGGCATCGCGCCCCTGATTCGCGGCCTGTGCGCGCCCCATCGCGTCGTCGGGAACGATCTCCTTGATGGCGCTCTCGCCCGCAACGTCGAAGAGTCCGCTGCGTGCGGCGAGCAGCACGTCGACCACGAGCAACGACCCGAAGGTCAGGGCGTCCCCCAGGGCGAGAAGCGTGAAGCCGCCAGCCAGCACGATGCCGATGAGCGAGCCGAGGAGCATCAGCGCGATACGGCGATGGCGGTCGGCCAGCACGCCGCCCGCAAGGGTCGTGAGGAGTCGGGCCGCCATCCCGACCCCGCCGATGATGCCCGCCTGAGCGGGGTCGTTCGTCACGATCAGAGCGAGCAGGGGGATCGCGAAGGCGAAGAGCGCGCCGGCGAGCCCCTTGCTCGTATCGCTCACCAACCAGGTGAGGTAGCGCGTGTTCCGCCACAGGCGATGAGGCTCGGTGAGGGTGGTCATGCGTCGAGATTAGATGCGCAAGAAGTATTGCGCAAGGCTTATTGCGCAATTGGAAGTGCGGGTAGGATCGGGGGATGACGGAGGATCGCACGAAAAGCGCGCGCGATGACCCCGCCTGGATGACATCGGCCATGCTGAAGGCCTACTCGCACCCGCTTCGGCGCCGGATGATCCGCCTCTTCGCCCGGCGGGACTTCCTCCGCGCAGCCGACATCGCCGCGGAACTGGGCGTGCCGGCGAACAGTGCCAGCTTCCACCTGCGCGCGCTCGCCGATGCCGGGCTGATCGAAGAGGCGCCGGAGAAGGCCCGCGATCGACGCGACCGCGTCTGGACGGGGCACAAGGGTCCCCTCAATGTGGGCGGCCCGGAGAGTCCGGTCGCCGACGAGGAACTCGGCAGCGCCGTGATCGCCGCGCTGGTCGAGGATCACCACGACCTGATGCGCCGCGTGACAGCCTGGACTCCCGAATACGTCGCCGGTCGCACGGCAGAGGTGCATGCCGCCTTCACTCAGCGCACGATGCGGTTGACCGAGGCCGAATTCGACGACCTGATGGTGAAGATCAACGACGTGATGAGCGCTGCCGACGATGCGCACGATGACACCGACCCCGATGGCCGCTATTGGCAGGTGGATGTGATCGCCGCCGACGACACCATCTGACGCGGCTACTCGACCTCCTCTTCCCTCTTCTCGGAGGGGGAGCCTGTACCGCTCAGGATCAGGATGCGTCGCAGGTGCATCGCGGTGAGCACTCCCGGACCCATCGACCGTCGGACGTCGACCGTGCGGTCGTCGACGGTCTCGAGGAGCAGCCGGATCGCCCGCGCCGCCTCGGCGCGCACGCGGTGATCCTCGCTCGAGGAGGCATCGCCGTGCGCGATCACTTCGGCCACCGCATGGCACGCGGCCGACAGCGGACCCGGGAGGGCGGGGTCGAGCGCGAGCCCTGCCGGCCGCTCCCAGATGGTGTCGGCGATCTCGTCGGCGATGTCGCGGATGAGGTGGCCGATGCGATCGAGGGCGGCGAGCTCATCGTGGCTCTGCTGGATCCGCGAGCGGTGTCCCTTGGCGCGAGGATTGCCGCGGCGACTCTCCTCCGCTTCGGTCAGGGCCGCCCTCAACTCCGAGGAGGTATCGGCCAGCGAGGCCGCGTCATCAGCCCACTGCTCGTGCTCGGGAGGCCACGACTCCGAGACCGCCGAGCCGATGTCGTGCAGATGCGCGGCCAGCTGCTCGCGGAAGTCGGCCACCCGTCCTGCTGCTGCCATGGTGAGCGGCGCCGGCGCGATGACCAGGTTCACCACCAGGCCGACGACCACCCCGACCGCCATCTGCGTCAGATACCCGAGCGAGTAGTCGTCGGCGTTCTGTCCGCCGATGATCAGCACGAACAGGGCGGCCATCGGCACATACTCGCGACCGACGCCGAACCAGCCCGTGCCCGACACGAGTACGCCGAGGCCGACGACGAGAGGGATCGACCACCAGGTCGGACCCACCGTGATCACGATGAGTGTCGCGAGGCCGATTCCGGTGGCCAGCCCGAGTAAGGTCTGCAGACTCGATCTCGCCGAGCCCATCAGAGTCGGATACATGCTCACCAGCGCGCCGAGCGGAGCGTAGTAGGGGTACTCGTCGGTGACACCGGGCATGTGCGGTGCGATCGCCCAGGCCAGCCCGACCGCGAGCATCGTCTTCACGACGAGCAGGAGCCGCGCGGGGAGCACGGCCTCATGCAGCGAGCGGGCGATACCCGAACGGCGGGCCCGCAGACGGGGAGGGATCTTCACGCGCACCGAGCGTAGTGACCGTCGCGGCTCTTCGGCACCCGGTTGCTTCCGCCGTGCTCCGAAGCTAGGGGGATCCGCTGACGAAAGCCACGATGCCGCGACCGCACGGGGTGTGCGGTCGCGGCATTCGTGTTCTCTCGCGGAGGATCAGGGGATAGTCCTGCGGAACGCGAGGAACGACACTCCCGTGAAGACCGCGGTGAGCACGAGACCCCACAGCGCCAGTCCCACCGCCCCGAGGTCCATGATCGCGGCGCCGACGTGGTTCCACAGGTCGAGCCGGGTCGCCAGGAAGACGAGGCCGATGAGCACCAGCGCCAGCCCGATGCCCACGATGAGCAGGACCAGCTGCCCCCAGCTCTTGTAGATCGTCGCGCCCGTGAACCCGAGCACGAAGAAGAACAGGGCGAGTGTGAAGTAGACGACGAAGGCGCCGAGGGGCCCGGCGTCCCACAGCCACGGCAGGTAGAAGACGTAGCCGTTCACGCCGTAGCCGTTCGTGGCGACCTCGATGCCGCCGCCGATCAGGAACAGGATTCCCATGAGGGCACTGCCGAGGACCGCCGTCAGCAGCGTGCCGAAGAAGAACTCCCTGCGGGTGATGCTCATGGCCTGCGAGAACGGGAAGGTCAGGGTCATCGCCGACATGCCGATCGCGAAGAAGTACCAGAGGGGCGCTTGGCCTCCGCCGCCGTACTTGGGGGTGTCGACCGGGATCATCGCGTAGATGATGATCGAGATCACGACGGCAGCCGCGAGGATGATCAGCGGGTACCAGACGAAGGTGCCCTTGTTGATCAGCTGCAGGCGGACGACGTTGAATGTGCGTCGCATCAGCGCACCTCCTCTTTCGCTGCGTTCTCTCTCGTGGAATCGGTCGCGACCTTCTGCGTGAGCCGCACGACCAGCTGCTGCAGCGAGACGGGTGCGAGGTCGAGTCCTGACGCGGTGATCTCGGCGCGATCCTCCGACGACACGGCACCGAGGACGGTGACCGACGCGACCCGGCCGAGCGACTCCCGGTGCAGCACCTCCCGCGCACCCACCCAGGCATCGACCTTGGCGGCGTCGCCCACCACGGTCACGGCGCGTTCGCGGACCGCATCCGTGTCTTCGTTGAGCAGGATGCGCCCATCGTCGATCACGATGACCTTCTCGATGAGGTTCGACACCTCGTCGATCAGGTGCGAGGACAGGATGATCGTGCGCGGATGCTCCGCGTAGTCCTCCACCAGTCGGTCGTAGAAGATCTGTCTGGCGACCGCGTCGAGACCGAGATACGGCTCGTCGAAGAAGGTGATCTCGGCGCGCGAGGCGAGACCGATGATGACCCCGACTGCGGACAGCTGGCCGCGCGAGAGCTTCTTGATCGTCTGCTTCATCGGCAGCTGGAACTCGGCGATGAGCTCGTCGGCGAGCGCCTGGTCCCAGTTCGGGAAGAACAGGCTCGCAGCCTTGAAAGCGTGCTTGGGGTACGCGTCGTCCGGATACTTCTGGCTCTCGCGGACGAAGCAGATCCGACTGAGCACGTGCGCGTTCTCGTACGGGTGCTCGCCGAAGACCTTGATGGTTCCGGATGATTCGAAGTTCTGCGCGGTGAGGATGGACATGAGCGTGGTCTTGCCTGCACCGTTCCGGCCGAGGAGGCCGTAGATCGCGTCTCCCTCGATGGCGAGCGACACGTTGTCGAGTGCTCGCTTCTCCTTGTAGCGCTTGGTGAGGTTCTGCACCTCGATGACGGCGGTCATGCGGGGGTCTTCCCTTCTGCGTCGATGGTCAGTGCGGCGCGCTGCCTGAGCAGTGCCGCGAGATCTTCCGCGCCCAGCCCGAGCGTGCGGGCTTCGGCGAGGAGCGGGTCGATGTAGCGATCGGCGAACGCGGCGCGGCGCTCGCCGAGGAGCAGCTCCCTGGCACCGTCGGCGACGAACATGCCGATGCCTCGGCGCTTGTAGAGCACTCCCTTGTCGGTGAGCATGGCGACTCCCTTCGCTGCGGTGGCGGGATTGATCCGGTAGAACGCGGCGAGCTCGTTGGTGGAAGGAGCCTGCGCCTCCTCGCTGAGTGTGCCGTCGACGATCGAGTCCTCGATCTGCTCGGCGATCTGGAGGAAGAGCGGCTTGCCTTCTTCGATCACGAGTCCTCCGCGTGGTTCGTGGGTTAGTTACTTAACTAAGTAACCATATAACTCACGCGGGTGTCAAGGGGCTCGTCGCTGGTGCCAAAACCCAGACCATCCGGTGTCCGCTCGGCGCGTTGGTATCCGCCTCCGGGGAGACACGTCGGGCGCGGACGAATGGTCTCCGTTTTGGCAGGAGTGCGCGGGCGCGGGTGCGGGTGTGCGAGGAAGGTGTGGGTGTGGGTGTGGGTGTGCGAGGAAGGTGTGGGTGTGGGTGTGGGTGTGGGTGTGGGTGTGGGTGGGGCGAGGGTCAGGAGTCGCGGCGGAGGGCGCGCCAGTCCTCGACGATCTGCAGCATGCGGGTGGAGAGGAAGCGGAAGAACTCGGCGAGCTCGATCGCGCGGTCGTGGGCGCCCTGATCGTCGTCGTGCTCCGCGGCGATCTCGTCGATGTACTCGGAAAGGCGCGAGTACACCGGCATGTTCCC
>NZ_QOAY01000174.1:9151-9639 GCF_003314775.1 Microbacterium sp. H6
CGCCGAGCTGCGCGGCCGTGTACCCGCCCTCGGGAGCGGCGATCAGCGCCATCATCACGCGCGCAGGCATCCGCGGCATCCCGGCGGCGGTCATCATGGCGGCGGCCTGCTCGGCGGATTCCGTCCCGCGGTGGGAGTCGGGCGAGGGTGCGTCGCGGTCGTCAGGCATCGTGCTCCTCCTAGGCTCCGGGGGCGAGCTCACGGCGTCGCATCAGGGTCAGGGCTCCTGCGCCTCCCGCGACCAGGGCGAGCACGAGCCACCACAGGCCGCGCACATCCACGCCGCTGCCGTCCACCACGGGGGTCACCCCGAAGGGCGAGAGGTTCATCGTCCATTCCGGCAGTCCGAACAACGGACCGAACATCCCGAACAGGGTCGCCAGCAGGACGAGGCTCCACGATACGGCCGTCGTCGCGCGGGGGAGCAGCACGAAGGCGAGCGCGGTGAGGACGGCGAAGACCGATGCGGCGAACGCCTGGCCGAGCCC
>NZ_QOAY01000174.1:9777-10529 GCF_003314775.1 Microbacterium sp. H6
ACCACGCCGACGATCACGTAGTCGGCGAGCCAGCGCACACGACCGACCGGGGTCGCCAGCACGGCCTCGGCTGTGCCGTGCGCCTCCTCCTGCCGTGCGCGCACCACGATCTGCACGGCGCAGCACGCGGCGAGGATGCCGAGAAGGGTGAAGAACACGGTGACCACGACCTCGTCGAGCCCGCCTGTCGCTCCGCCGATCTTGGTCAGGATGTCGGCCACGGCCGGGTTCTCGCCCGAGATCCGGTCGACCAGTCCGCTCAGGGTGGTGGCGAGGATGCCGGTGATCGCTCCGCCGACCGCCCACCCCACGATCGCCCCGGACGTGAGCCGCCACACCAGGGCATGCGGCGAGGTGAGCGCGGGCCGTGCCGAGACCCTGCCGGGGCGCTCCGCGACGAAACTCGCATCGATGTCTCGCATCGACTGCACGGCGACGGATGCGCCGGCGAGCACGAGTCCGAAGGCCAGGCCGAGCAGCACCGGCCAGACCAGGTCGGAGTCGTAGGGGCGGGACTGCTCCACCCACCCGAAGGGGGACAGCCACGCCGGCCACGCGCTCGTGATGCGGGTGAGATCGTCGCTCGGGGTGCCCGCCGCGTTGCCGATGCCGCGGATCAGGAACATCGCCACGAGCGCCCAGACCGTCAGGGAGTTCGCGCCTCGAGAGGTGCGCAGAAGCTGCGCCGCGAGGAGGCCGACGCCGAGGAACGCGATGCCGCAGGACGCCGCTGCGGCCCCCGCCAGGACCGA
>NZ_QOAY01000199.1:0-3673 GCF_003314775.1 Microbacterium sp. H6
GGGAGCGACCACGTTGCATCGCACTCCGTCGGCAGCGAGCTCGAGACCCAGTCCGATCGTGTACTGGGCGACCGCCGCCTTGGAGGCGCCGTAGCCGACCATGTCCGCCCTGGCGGTCGCGGCGGCGTTCGACGAGACCGTGACGATCGACCCGTGCCGCCGCCTCGCCATCCGCGTGCCCACCGCCGTCGACACCGTCGCCACGCCGAGCACGTTCACCGCGAGCATCTCGGCGAGGTCATCGGGATCCGCTTCGAACGCGGAGCCGGTACGTAGGATCCCCGCCGCGTTGACGAGCACATCGATGCTCGCTCCCGTCTTCTCGATCTCGGCGACCACGCCCTCGACCGCAGCACGATCGGTGACATCGACGACGACGTCCGTCCCCGGATCGCGGTCGAGGCCGATGACGGTGCGGCCGTCGCGCCGCAGTCGCTCGACCACCGCGGCGCCGATGCCTCCCGCTGCGCCGGTGACGAGGGCCACCGTGCTCATCGGGACGCTCCTGGCGCGTCGGAGGAGAGGGCGGCGAGCACCGTGTCGGTGTCGAGCACACGAGCGCATCGCTTGGCGGCGTAGTCCAGCGCGAAGAGGTGATCTTCGCGGGAGAAGTCCGCGACGGCATCGGCGACGAGGAACGGCCGGATGTCGTTCATGAACGCATCGGCCGCCGTCAGCAGGCACCCGATGTGCGCGTAGACCCCGACGATGACGAGCTGGTCCCGATGCTGGGCCGCGAGCGTCTCCCGCAGCGGCGTGCGGATGAAGGCGTTGTAGCGCCACTTCGTGAGGATCGTGTCTCCGGGAGCGGGGCGCAGCTCTGCCACGATCGCGGCGCTCTCCTGGTCCTGCAGGCCGGGGCCCCAGAACTCGGACAGCAGGCCGCGGTCGTCGGGAGCCTGCGCGGCCGGCTGCGCGGTGTAGATCACCGGGACGCCTGCCGCGCGCGCCGCATCGAGCAGGCGGGAGATGTGGCCAATGGCCAGCCCGACCGGACCGTCCGCCTCCGCGAAGGCGTCGACGAAGTACTGCTGCATGTCGTGCACGAGGATCGCGCTGCGGTTCGGGTCGACGGTCCAGTCGACGCGTCCCGTCGGATGCTCGTGTGCGCCCGGCACGTCGTAGGTCGCGATGCGGGGAAGCCCCATGTCACTTCCCTCCGTTTCCGGCCACGGCGTCGGCGAGCACCGGGACGAGCCGTTCCAGCAGCCAGGACTCGGTGAGCGGTGTCGGGTAGGCCAGGGGAGAGGCGAAGGCGTCGTCGATCACGGCGTAGTGACCGCCCTCGACCGCGGGGATCTGGCGGAACAGCGCGTCCTGCTCCAGGTCGGATTGCGTCAGCAGGCCTTCGTCGCCGAACGGATAGCCCATCAGCAGAATGTCCGCGTCGAGCAGATCGAGGTTCTCGCGGCTCACCGCGGCCGAGGTGGCGCTGAAGTCGGTGGCGCGCTCCGGAAGTGCGAGTCCGAGCTTCGTGAAGAACGTGACGTCGCTGCCCTCGTACGAGATGTAGGTGATCTGCTCGGGGTGGATGACCGCATAGGTGAAGGTCGTTCCGGCGAACTCGGGATGCGCGGCAGCGGCGGCGTCGAAGTCGGCGGCGATGCTGTCGATGACCTCCTTCGCCTGATCGCTGCGGCCGAGGGCGGTGGCAGCCGACTCTGTGCGCTGCTCCCAGGTCATCGTGCTCAGCCCGTCCGCTCCCGTGTAGGAGACGATCGGGGCGATCTTCGACAGCTGCTCGTAGTCGGCGTCGAGGGTCCAGCCGCTGGTGGCGAGGATCACGTCGGGCTCGGCCACCGCGATCGCCTCGTAGTCCACGCCGTCGGTGGAGTCGTAGGTCGTGAGCTTCTTCTCACCCAGTCCCTTCAGGGCGTCGATCTCCCAGGGATCGAGTTCGGCGTCGCCGTACTGCGGGCTGATCACCGGGACGATGCCGAGAGCCAACGCGATGTCGAGGTCCACCGAGGAGACCACGGCGACGCGTTCGGGCTTGCTCTGGAGCGTCGTCTCCCCGTACGGACTCGTGAGCGTCATGGGATAGCCCTCGCCCCCGCCGGCAGACGATGCCGGAGTGGCTGCGGAGGCGCCGCATCCGGCGAGCAGCGCGGTGCTGACGACGAGTGCGGCGGCTGCCGCGGTCAGGCGGCGGAGCACGGAGCGGGTCATGTGTCTCTTCTTTCTTCGGGGTGAGAGGAGGGCTTCAGAGTGCGAGGGCGACTTCAGAGTGCGAGGGCGACTCGCGTCACATCCCATGGCGTCCGCGCGGCAGCACGAGCGGCGCTCCGGTGTCGGGGTCGGCGATGACGCGGGCCTGCACCCCGAACACCTGCTCGACGAGCTCGGCGGTGATGACCTCGGTGGGCGGGCCGGAGGCGACGATGGTGCCGTCGCGCAGGGCCACGACGGTCGAGGCGTAGCGGGCGGCGTGCGCGAGATCGTGCAGCACCACGACCACGGTCGTCCCCTCGGCCACGAGATCGACCAGCAGATCGAGCACCTCGACCTGGTGGGCGATGTCGAGCGCGCTCGTCGGCTCATCGAGCAGGAGGAGCGGCGTCTCCTGCGCGAGCGCCATCGCGATCCAGGCACGTTGACGCTGCCCGCCCGAGAGCGTGTCCACCGGACGATCAACGAGGTCGGCCACGCCGGTGCGCAGGAGCGCCCTGGCGACGATCAGATCGTCGGAGGCCCGCGCGCTCCCGAACCGGCGATGCGGGTGACGACCACGCCGCACGAGCTCGGCGACCGTGATGCCCTCGGGTGCCACCGGGCTCTGCGGGAGGATCCCCAGCCGACGGGCGACCTCCCGCGTGGGCAGCGCATGGATGTCCGCGCCGTCGAGGAGCACCGATCCGGCCTGCAGGGGCACGAGACGCGAGAGGGCTCCGAGCAGCGTCGACTTCCCGGAGGCGTTGGGCCCGATGAGCGCGGTGATCCCTCCTCGGGCGATGAGTAGATCGAGGTCGCTCACTATCGTCTTCGCGGCATAGCCGGCGTGCACGCCGTGCGCGGCCAGTATCGGCTGCTCCGCGCTGCCCACGTCGGGGGGAACGGACGAAGCCTCATCGAGCACGGTCATCAGGCATCCGCCTTCCGGGTCAGGAGCAGGAAGATGAGCACGGGGGCGCCGATGAGTCCGGTCACGACTCCGGTCGGCACCGGACTCACGAACGGCGCGGATTGCGCGACCATGTCGGAGAGCAGGAGCAGGGCGGCGCCGACCAGCGCGGCGGGGAACGGCCCGCCCTGACGGACCAGCCGGGAGGCGATGGGTCCGGACACCAGCGCGAGGAACGCGATCGGACCGACGACGCTCGTGGCGATCGCGGCCAGCAGAGCTCCGAGAAGCAGCGCGGCGACACGAATGAGTCCGACTCGCGTACCCAGACCTCTGGCGAGCGGATCGCCCAGCCGGATCGCGTCCAGCGAGGGGTCGATGAGGGCGACGGCGCCGATCCCGACGGCGAGGGCTGCGGCCAGGAGCGCGACATCGGACCATTGGGTGCCGGCCAGCGACCCGATCATCCAGCGCATCGCGCGCGTCGACGTCATCGTGTCGGCGAACGTCAGCAGGTAGCTCGTCACGGCGGCGAAGCACGCCCCCACCCCGATACCCACGAGCACCAGCCGGTAGGTGGACGATTCCCGCTTCCAGCTCAGACCGAAGATC
>NZ_QOAY01000199.1:3685-9492 GCF_003314775.1 Microbacterium sp. H6
CCAGCACGGCGAGGACGGCCCCGACGACAGCCCCGCCCTGGACGGCGATGCCGGTCCCGCCGAGCCCCACCAGCACAGCGACCGCCCCGGCACTCGCCCCGCTGGAGACGCCGATGATGTCGGGCGTGGCCAGCACGTTGCCGATGAGACGCTGGTACACGACACCCGCCATGCCGAACAGCGCGCCGACGAGCACGGCGGTGAGCGCGCGGGGCAGCCGGGACTCCCACACCACGAGTCGACCGACGACCGTTCCCTCGCCGAAGAGCGCATCGAGCACCGCACCGGGCGAGAGCTCCGCACTCCCGCCGACCAGGAGCTCGACCGAGAAGGCGGCGAAGACTATGACGACGAGAGCCGCGAAGACTGCGGAGACCCGAAGCCACGTGCGCCGTCGCACATCCCTCAGAAGCCCGACGACGGCGCCTTCCGCCTCCTTCGGGCGTCGGACGTGCATGCCGACCGTGGATGCCACGGTGCCGGTCCCGCTCATGCCTCGACCAGCTTCCTGGTGCGCGCCAGAACGACGAAGACCGGTGTGCCGACCACGGCGGTCATGATGCCGACGGCGATCTCCCCGTTGCCGGGAGTGATGCGCCCCGCAACGTCGGCTGCCAGCAGCACAGCGGCCCCGCAGACCATGCCGAACGGGACGAGCAGCCGTTGATCGGCGCCGACGATGAGACGCCCGAGGTGTGCTCCGATCAGACCGATGAAGCCGATCGGTCCCGCCGCGGCGACGGCGGCGGCGCAGAGCAGGACGGCCACGAACGCCACCCCCAGCTGCGCTCGACGCACGCGGACGCCGAGGGCAGCTGCCGTCGACTCGCCCAGTGCGAGGGCGTTCAGCGTGGCGCCGCAGAGGAGGGCGAGGACGATCCCGGCGACGGCGAAGGGCCAGAGCTCCGGAATGGTCTCCCCGCGCCCAGCGAGCTGCCCCACCGACCAGAACCGGTAGCGCGAGAATGCCGTGTTGTCCCGGACGATCAGGAGGTTGATCACGGCGGCGAGCATCGCGGCGGTCGCCGCTCCCGCCACCACCAGGCTCATCGCCGTGGACGCTGCACGGGAGAGCCGCGAGATCGAGAAGACCAGGGCAGCGGCGATCCCCGCGCCTGCGAGGGCGAACCAGAACGTCGCACCCACGCCGGTGAGGCCCATCAGCACGATCCCCGCCACGACCGCGCACGCCGCACCCATCTCGACGCCGAGGATGCCCCCGTCGACCAGTGGGTTGCGGGTGAGCCCCTGCATGAGCACGCCGGCGCCGCCGAGGCAGGCCCCGACGAAGAGGCCGAGGATGGTCCTCGGCAGTCGCTCGGTGATCACGACCGTGGCCTCGAAGTCGCCGTCCGGGGTACCGCGCAAAGCAGCGGCCAGCGCTCGGACCACGACATCGGGGGCGATGTCCCGGGCCCCGATAGCGAGCGAGAGCAGCGCGGCGACCGCGAGGAAGAGGAGGAGTGCGGTGAGACCGATCAGCCTCCGGCGCATGCTCGAGCGGACCGGTCCGAGGACGGCACGAGGGTCCGTGGCGATCTCCTCAGCGACCTTCCGCTCAGAGGCATCCGCCGTCTGGGTCGTACTCACCTCGTGCCCTGCTCCCCTCAATCCCGATCGCGATCTCCCGCGATGGCCGAGGTTAGGCTAACCTAACTATTTCCCACTCAGCGTTCCAGGAGTCCCATGTTCCGTTCACGTCCCCCCATCCCCGAAGAGGCCCGTGTCGATGCCCCGGAGGACATAGGGACCGGAAGCGAGAGAGGTAACGAGGAGGGTCCGGACGACGAGGACTTCGCCCCCTGGGGTCATGGGAGGCACCGCCACGACGATGACCAGTTCATCGTCGCGTTGAGCGGCAGTGCCGTGATCGAGGTGGATGGCGAGCCGTTCACGGTCGACCAGACCGAGGGGATCTGGATCCCGGCCGGTGTGCCGCATTCCGCGCGGTTCCATCCCGGGTTCGCACCGTTCGTGCACCGCACGGGCGCTCCCACCGGCGTCGTCTCCGCACCGTGCGCTGTCGCCGTATCCGTGGAGCTGCGCAACCGGCTGCTGGCGACCGCGATCTCCGGAGCGGACGCCTCTCCCCTGCTGTGCGCCGCACTGCGCAGGAGCAGTCGACGTCGTTCGGTCCGCGGAGTGGGGGATCCTGCTCACGTCGACGCGGTCGCCGTTTCGCCGGTTGGTGCGCCCGCTCCGCGGAGAAGCGATGCCGCTGCGGAGCGGGCACGCATGCGGTCGGAGGTCGCCCGCATCGCGCACGCGGAGCTGCGCGGCCCCCTGACCTCCGCAATCGGCGCCGCACTCCGCGCCGATCCTGCGGATGATCGCACTCTGGATGGATGGGCGCGACGCCTGCACACCAGCACGACGAGCATCCGTCGCGCCTTCGTGACGGAGCTCGGCACGAGTTACACGACGTGGCGCACAGCGGTCCGCCTCGAAGCGGCCGCTGCGCTTCTGCGTCGGGGATACCCGGTGGCGAATGCCGCCAGGGCCGTCGGGCTCACCCACAACGGTCTGCTCGCCGCGTTCCATCGTGGCTACGGCTGCCGGCCGAGCGCGATGAGACGGCATCAGACCCGCGACATGAAGCCGTCTGGCGCGGGCGGGGCACCTCGAAGTCGGTAGTGTGATCATCCGGCACTTCACGAGGGGAACCCACGCATGTCCGTTGGACTTCTGGCCGTCGTCGACGACATCCTGAGCGCCGCGATGAAGGCGTCGGCGAAGGCGGCGGGCGTCGTGATCGACGATGCCGCGGTGACCCCGCAGTACGTGCAGGGACTCACTCCGGCGAGGGAGCTGCCCGTCGTCGGCAAGATCGCCCTGGGCTCGCTGGCGAACAAGTTCCTGATCATCATCCCGGTGGCGTTGCTGCTCACCGCGTTCGCGCCGTGGGTGCTGCCTTATCTGCTGATCCTCGGTGGGGCCTACCTCTGCTTCGAGGGCGCGGAGAAGGTGCTGGAGTGGTTCGGCGTGCAGCACGGCCACGCCGACGAGGGCGCGCGCGACGAGAGGAAGCTCGTGCTGGGCGCCGTGCGCACCGACCTGATCCTCTCCACCGAGATCATGCTCATCTCGCTCGCGAGTCTCGAGAAGGGGCTCGACATCTGGGCGACGCTGGCCATCCTCGCCGTGATCGCCCTCCTCATGACGGGCGTCGTCTACGGTGCGGTCGCGCTGCTCGTGAAGATCGACGACATCGGCCTGAAGATGGCGAAGAATCCGGTGCAGCGCGTGCGCCACACCGGCACCAGGATCGTGCGCTCGATGCCGGCGGTGTTTCGCTTCATCAGTATCCTCGGCACGGTCGCGATGCTCTGGGTCGGCGGCCACCTGGTGCTCGTGAACCTGGGCGAGGTGGGGCTGCACTTCACCACCGACCTGCTGCACGGGATCGAGCACGCCCTGGAGCCGGCCGGCGGATTCGTGGTCTGGCTGGTCGAGACGCTCGTGTCGGCGATCGCGGGCCTCGCACTGGGACTGCTGATCGTCGTGATCGTGCTCGGCATCGCGCGGCTCTTCGGCAAGACGCCCAGCTTCCACGAGGGCGAGACCTCCCCCGCCGACGTGCACGTCTGATTCCGAGTCGGCCGTCTCGCGACTATCCGCCGTGCGGGGGATGCGACGTGCCGCTCTCGAGCCGCACCCTCGTCCTAGTCGAACCCGCACGCCCGCGCCTCACTCCACGCACACACCCGCGCGGCACGCAGTCACGCTGCGATGTCGTAGCGCGCTCGACCCCCGAGTCTCGGTCTGCGTTCCGGATCGACGTTGGGCGGTGGGATGAGCCACACCCGTGCCGCGACCCCGACCCCCTCGATCCTGATCTCCCAGTCGTTGTCGTGGATGCGGTGGTGACAGCTCTCGCAGAGCAGCACCCCGTTGTCGAGGTCGGTCGGCCCGGCATCCCGCTGCCACCAACGCAGGTGATGCGCCCTGGTCAGCTGCGGCGCGAGCCCGCACATCACACAGCCGCCGTCACGCTCCACCAGCGCGAGCCGCTGAGCACGGGTGAACAGCCGCTTCTCACGACCCCAGTCGAGGATCTCGCCTCCACCTCCGAGCACGACGGGGATGATGCCGCCGCCCGCCGCCATCCGACGACAGGCGGCGATGCTGACGGGCTCGCCGAGGCCGTCGACCGTCGCGAACCCGGTGCCGCCGGTCAGGTCGTCGAGCCCCACCCGCACGACGACCGTCGCTCCGGACACGGGGAGACCGCCGTTGTCGCATCCGCTCGCGTGTGCGCAGATCTCGACGAACGCATCGGCCTGGAGCATCGCGACCGTGCGTCGATCGGCATCGGGCGCCTCGGGATCGAGCACGTGCGCCCTGGCCTGGAACGTCGCAGTGACGTAGGCCTGGATCGCCGCTTTCACCGGCGCGCCGGAGGCGACATCGGTCTGCAGCGTCAGGTGCAGCGACCCGTCGCGCTCGAACATCGTCAGGGAGCGCCGTGAACGAGCCTCGTCTTCGCGCGGAGCCACACCGTCGGGATCGAGCCAGGCCTCGGCGTGCACGACCAGCTTGCGCACGTCGTCGAGCGACAGCTCCGCGGCGCGTTCGACGAGCAGTCGCTCGGCCTCGATGATCCGCTCCAGACCGACCTTCAGGCGGGCCCGATCGAGCAGGGTCACGATCGACGCTGCTGCTGCGGCGCTCAGCGCGCCCGCGCCGATCGCCTGTTGCACCGCGGGATAACGCGGCGGCAGCGGTTCGCCCAGGAGGTTCGCCCGGGGAGCCGTAGCCTCCCCCACCTTCACCAGGCGCACCGCATCTCCCGTCGATCCGCCGGTCGTCGCCGCGATCATGGTCGCAGGGCTGCGGAACCCCTGCTCCTTCGCCAGGCTCGCCGCTCCCAGCTCGGGGCGCGACTCCCGCGCGATGCTCGCCGCGATCTCGGCGTGGATGCCGTCGAGTCGACGCTGCACCAGCCCCATCGTGCGATGCGCCTCGAGCAGCTGTGCTCTGGTCAGCTCGGCCGCGTTCGACGCATCCGCCCACACGTCTTCGAGGCACTCCACGGCCTCGAGGAGGGGGCTCAGATGCGGGTTCGTCATGCTCTCAGTTTAGAACATATCTTCGATATATTGGAGGGGTGTGGATAAGTCGATGCGCCGCCGTGCCGTAGTCTCATCGCCATGTCCGCCACCTCGCCGTCGCCGAAGTCCCGCAGCACGAAGCGCGACGCCGACCGCTGGTTCCGCGAGCAGGGGCTTCCGACCTTCGTGCCGTTGCGGCGCTGGTTCACCGACCTCCCCCGTCGCGTCGCCCCCCTCATCGCCTGGGTCGCGGTGGCCGCCTACCTCTTCCAGGACGGGATCGAGGTCGTGTTCGACTTCGCCCTCGACGACGACTCGATCGGGTGGGAGCTCCTGATCGTCCCCCTCGCCCTCACGATCTTCCTGCTGGCGGTGGGCCTCGCCTGGGCCGCCTACTTCCTCGTCCGAGGCCTGCTGCGGCGTCTCCCTGCGGGGATCGGCACGGCGGTCGCCCTCGTCCTGATCGCCGTCAGCCTCGCCTTCACGATCGTCTACGACTACAGCACCCACCCGAATTCAACCGTGGGGCCGGTCCTCCGCACGGCGCTCGTGCTCGCCCTCTGCATCCTGGTGACCGGCATGGGCGGCGGTGCCATGATCTCCTGGGCCTCGCGCCTGGCGGTGCGCAATGCGTCGGCGATCGGGCACATGGCGTCGATCGCGCTGCCCGTGATCCTCATGCTGGTGGTTTTCTCGTTCTTCTCTGCCGAGGTCTGGCAGATGGCCTCCGCGCTGTCATGGGGATCGATCGCCCTC
>NZ_QOAY01000141.1:0-286 GCF_003314775.1 Microbacterium sp. H6
GGGTCGCGACTCGACCAGGCCGAGTCGGACGAGCTGCTGCATCGCCTTCTGCACCGTCACCGGGCTCGCCCCGTACTCGGCCATGAGGGCCCGGTTCGATGGCACCCGTGCACCGGGCGACGCCGAGGCGATCCACGCGCGCACGCCGGCGACGATGCGGTCACTGCTATCCTGACTCATGAAAGTAGACAGTAGCGTTATCGCCTCGCGATCGACAGTGCTATCGACGCGCGCCGGCCTGTGGTGGGGGCTCCTGGGCGTTCTCGCCTTCTCCTTCACCCTCCCG
>NZ_QOAY01000141.1:480-670 GCF_003314775.1 Microbacterium sp. H6
CCGGCGGAGTGGTGGCCGGGTTCCCCCTGCTCACCTCCTTCGCGATGACCACGACCCCCGCCAGCCACGGCGCCGTCGTGATCGGCCTGCTTCCCGCCGCGACCGCGGTCGCCGTGGTGCTCCGCACCGGGGAACGCCCCGCCCGATCCTTCTGGGTGTTCGCGCTCCTCGGCGCCGTCGCCGCGGTCGC
>NZ_QOAY01000141.1:863-5384 GCF_003314775.1 Microbacterium sp. H6
CGCTGCTCCGCTGATGGCCGTGCTGACCGTGGTGGCAGCGGTCCAGCAGCCTCCCGCAGCGACCCCCGTGCAGTGGCTGGCGTTCACGTACCTCGCTGCGGTGAGCATGTTCCTCGGCTTCTTCGCCTGGTACCGCGGTCTCGCGATCGGGCCGATGGCACAGGTGAGCCAGATCCAGCTCGTCCAGCCCGTGATGAGCATCGCCTGGGCTGCACTCCTGCTGCACGAGCCGATCGGCTGGGCCACCGCGGTCGGCGGATTCACCGTGATCGCGTGCGCCGCGCTCGCGGTGCGCACCCGGCTGATCGGTCACCCGACAACCACCCGCCGCACGCCCACGCCCCGCACGAAGGAGTCCTGATGCGTCACACACCCCGCTACCTGATGACCGACCCCGTCGAGGTGAAGCGCCTGATCCGCGGCAACCCCTGGGCGACGTTCGTCTCCCCGACGAGCACGGGACTCATCGCCTCGCACTACCCCACGCTGCTGGTCGAGGACGAGGACGACATCGTGATAGCGAGCCACTTCGGACGGCCGGATGAGCAACTCCACGAACTCGGTCGGCACGAGATACTCGTGATCATCCAGGGACCGCATGATTACGTGTCGCCGAGCCTCTACGCGCCCGGCGACCTGGTGCCGACCTGGAACCACGTCACCGCGCACCTCTACGGCATCCCCGAGATCCTCAGCGAGGAGGAGAACTACGCCATGCTCACGCGGCTGACCGACCACTTCGAGGACCACCGGGCGCACGGCCGCCACCTGTCGGAAGACGAGGAGGGCACACGACGAGCGGCGAAGGGGACGGTCGGTCTGCGGATGCGCGTCGCCCGGTTCGACGCCCGCGCCAAACTCAGCCAGAACAAGTCACCTGAGGTGCGAGAGCGCATCACCGCGCAGTTCACCGAGACCAACGCGGCCCTCGCGTCCGAGATGCGTCGGGTCGGCGAGGCTCCCCGCTGACCGGGTCGTGACACTAGTCACCCCAGCCGGTGGCACGATGTCGACCCTGAGCCTGACGCGGCAGGTGAGCGGGCTAGCCCGCGACCAGCATCAGCACGAGCACCGCGGCGAGCACGGTCGGGACGGCGGCCACCACGCCCCACAGCATGAAGCGGCTCCACCGGATCGTCACGCCCAGCGCGACGATCCGGTTGTGCCAGAGCAGCGTCGCGAGCGATGCCCACGGGGTGATGAGCGGGCCGATGTTCACGCCGATCAGCAGGGCCATCAGGGCGACGGGATCACCGGCGGCAGGCTCGAGCACGAGGTACGCCGGGAGGTTGTTGATCGCGTTGGCGCTCACGGCCCCGAGCGCGGCCAGCCGGAACAGGTCGCCGGGAGAGTCGCCGCTCGCGGTGGGCGAGGTCAGGAAGTCGAGCAGCCCCTGCGCGTGCGCGGCCTCGACCAGCACGAACAGCGACGCGGCGAGCGCGATCGCCTGCCACGGGACGAGCGAGAGCCGCAGGGCGCGGCGTCGACGGACGGCGAAGAGCACGATCAACGCGAGAGCCGCGACCGTGGCCGGGATCCACACGTCGTGGGTGAGCGCGAGCAGCGGCATCAGCACGAGGAGGATGCCGGTGGCGCTCCAGAACAGCGTCGGATCGGCCGGCCGCCGCGGCACGGGCGTCTCATACGCACCGAAGACCGTGCGCCGATGCAGGACGGTGAGGATCGCGACCGGTACCAGGATCCCCACGAGCGTGGGCGCCCAGCTCAGCGCGATGAACGCCCCTGGCCCTTCCCCCATGGCGGGCGCGGCGAGCAGGTTCGTGAGGTTCGAGACCGGCAGCGCGAGAGATGCCGTGTTGGCGAGCCAGACGGTGGCCAGGGCGAACGGCAACGGGGAGACGCCGATGCTCTGCGCCAGCACGACGACCACCGGGGTGACGATCACGGCAGTGGTGTCGAGCGAGAGGAACACGGTGCTCACCACGGCGAGCACGACCACCAACGCCCACAGCACCGTGACGCGGCCCCGGCCCCAGCGTGCGAGACGCTGGGAGACGACGTCGAACACCGCCGCGTCGCGGGCGAGCTCGGCGACGATCGTGATCGCGACGACGAACCCCAGCACGGGTGCGATCCGTTCGCCGAGCGCACCGGCATCGGCCCGCGGCAGGAACCCCGTGAGCACGCACACGAGCGCCGCGACCACGAGGGCGGCGACGATCCACGTCCCGGTCCCGATGCGCATCCTTCTGATTCCCACCTCGTGAGCATAGGGCCCAACCGTGAGCAACCCGCATGCATCGGGGCGGAGGGCGTAGGGGAAGCGTGAGGATCGCGGCGATGGGGGCCGTGCGGGAGTTGTATCGAATCCGTGCTCGACATCATCTACATCGCGCTGACTCTCGCGCTGTTCGCCCTCGTCTCCCTGGCGGCCAAGGGGGTGGAGCGACTGTGATCGTCTTCGAGATCCTCGCGGCCGCCCTCGCGGTCGCCGCCGTCGTCTACCTCGTGGTGGCGCTCGTCGCCCCGGAGAGGTTCTGATGGACGCGACGATCTGGTTCGGCATCCTGCAGGTCGCGGCCGTCGTGGTCGTGCTCGTGCTCCTCTACCGCCCCCTCGGCGACTACATCGCCCACGTCTACACCTCGGCACGCGACCTGCGGGTCGAGCGCGGCGTCTACCGGCTGATCGGGGTCGACTCGTCGTCCGAGCAGACCTGGCGCGCCTATGCCCGCAGCGTGATCGCCTTCTCCGTGGTCGGGGTTCTCCTCGTCTACGGTCTCCAGCGACTGCAGGCCTTCCTCCCCCAGGCGCTCGGGCTCCCTGCCGTGCCCGAGGGGCTCTCCTTCAACACCGCCGCCTCGTTCGTGGCCAACACCAACTGGCAGTCGTACTCCCCCGAGCAGACGATGGGCTACACCGTGCAGCTCGCTGGTCTCACGGTGCAGAACTTCGTCTCGGCCGCGGTCGGTCTCACCATCGCGATCGCCCTCATCCGCGGTCTCGCCCGCCGGGGTTCGACCACGATCGGCAACTTCTGGGTCGATCTGATCCGCGGTCTCGGCCGCATCCTCCTCCCGATCGCCCTGATCGGCGCCGTGGCCCTGCTCGCGGGCGGCGTGATCCAGAACTTCGCCGGTTTCACCGACGTCACCACGGTGTCGGGCGGCACGCAGACCATCCCCGGCGGCCCTGTCGCCTCGCAGGAGGCCATCAAGCTGCTCGGCACCAACGGCGGCGGCTTCTTCAACGCCAACTCCGCGCACCCGTTCGAGAACCCGACCGGCTTCACGAACCTGCTGCAGGTGCTGCTGATCCTCGTGATCCCGTTCGCACTGCCCCGCACGTTCGGCCGCATGGTCGGCGATCATCGTCAGGGCTACGCGATCGCCGCGGTCATGGGCACGATCTTCCTCGTCTCGACCTTCGCCCTCTCGGCGCTCGAGCTCGCGGGCCGCGGCACGGCGCCCGAGCTCGCCGGGGCCGCGATGGAGGGCAAGGAGGTGCGCTTCGGCATCCTGGGTTCGACCCTGTTCGGCAGCGCGAGCACCCTCACCTCGACGGGCGCCGTCAACTCGATGCACGACTCGTACACGGCGCTCGGCGGCATGATGCCGATGCTGAACATGATGCTCGGCGAGGTCGCTCCCGGTGGCGTCGGCTCGGGCCTGTACGGCATGCTCGTGCTCGCGATCATCGCGGTGTTCGTCGGCGGACTGCTGGTCGGGCGCACCCCGGAGTATCTCGGCAAGCGGATCGGGCCGCGGGAGATCAAGCTCGCGAGCCTGTACATCCTGGTGACGCCGACCCTGGTGCTGGTCGGCACGGCCATGAGCTTCGCGATTCCCGGCATCAGGGAGGACGTGGAGTCCACCAGCATCCTGAACCCCGGAGTGCACGGCATGAGCGAGGTGCTCTACGCCTTCACCTCGGCGTCGAACAACAACGGCTCCGCTTTCGCCGGACTCACCGCGAACACCCCGTGGTTCAACACCGCCCTCGGCATCGCGATGCTGCTCGGCCGGTTCCTGCCGATCGTGCTCGTGCTGGCCCTCGCCGGCTCGTTCGCGGCGCAGGAGCGCATCCCCGCCACCTCCGGCACCCTGCCGACGCACCGACCCCAGTTCGTCGGTCTGCTCCTCACCGTGACGGTCGTCGTCACCGCGCTCACCTACTTCCCTGTGCTCGCACTGGGCCCGCTCGCTGAAGGACTCGTCTGACCATGACCCTCATCACCACCCCCGCGGAATCCTCCTCCGAACAACAGGATGCTGCGGCATCCGCCCCCACCGCACCGCGCTCCTTCGGCTGGTCGCAGCTCGTGCAGGCCCTTCCCGGCGCCGTGCGCAAGCTCAACCCGGCAGCTCTCGTGCGCAACCCCGTCATGCTCCTGGTCTGGGTCGGCGCCGCGTTCACGACGGTGCTCGCGATCGCCGAGCCGTTCGTGGGCGGCCCGGCGGACTCCGGCGGCACCCCGGTGCCCGCGCCCTTCACCTGGGGCATCGCCATCTGGCTGTGGCTGACGGTGCTGTTCGCGAACGTCGCCGAGTCTGTCGCCGA
>NZ_QOAY01000027.1:0-11127 GCF_003314775.1 Microbacterium sp. H6
CAACATGCACAAGTGGCCGTGCGCACCGCGGGGCTCGGCTCTTCTGGTCACGACGGCGCCCGACCGCGACGAGCTCTGGCCGCTGATCGACTCCTGGGCCGCGCGCGAGCCGTACCCCTCGCGCTTCGACACGCAGGGCACGATCGACGCGACCACGTACCTGGCCACTCCGACCGCCATCGACTTCATCGAGAGCGAGTTCGGATGGGCAGCGGCTCGCACGGCGATGGCGGAGATCGCCGACGCCGGCGCCGAACTGATCGCCGAGGCTCTGCGCCCGTACAGCGACGAGGACCCCCTCACTCCCCTCCCCTCCCCAGTGCCGTCGATGCGCCTCGTGCGCCTCCCGCTCGGCCTGGGCGCGACGAGAGAGGAGGCCGACGCGCTCCGGATGGATCTGCTCGACGAGGTCGGTGTCGAGACGGCATTCACGAGCTTCCGCGGCGTCGGCTACTTCCGGCTGTCCGCACACCTCTACAACGAGGCATCCGACTACGAGGCCTTCGTCGAACGCTGCATCCCACAGATCCTCCGTCGCGCCGGCATCCGCCAGGCCGACTCCCTCGTCCTTCCCTGAACGCGAGCGTCCGTCCACCCGACCGCAACACCCACCCCCACCCCCATCGAGAGGCACATCGTGAAGAACAAGATCTTGACGACCGCAGCGGGATTCGGCACCGTCGCCGTCCTCGCACTCACCGGCTGCTCCGCAGGCTCCGGCCCCACCGACGACGGCTCCGTCCAGCTGCAGATGGTCGAGAGCCTGACCAACCCCGCCCGTACGGAACTGCTGCGCGGGCTGCTCGACGACTTCGAGAAGGCCAACCCGAAGATCACCGTCACCCTCGTCTCCCCGCCCACCGAACAGGCCGACCAGAAGATCCAGCAGATGCTGCAGTCCGGCAAGGGCGTCGACGTGCTCGAGGTGCGCGACATCACCGTCGGGCCGTTCGCGAACAACGGCTGGCTGTACGACCTCGGGCCCGACCTGAAGAAGTGGGACGGCTGGGACGCGCTGACCGAGAACGCGCAGTCCGCCTCGGTCGCGGAGGACGGGAAGAGCTACTTCGTCCCCTACGGCTTCTACGGGCTGTCGCTGTTCTACCGCACCGACCTCGTGAAGGATGCCGGCTTCGACGGCCCGCCGCACAGCTGGAAGGACCTGCTGGAGCAGGCGTCGGCGATCCAGGACCCGTCGAACAACATCTACGGGTACGCCTTCCGCGGCGGCCAGAACGCGAACAGCAACGTCGTCGCGGCGATCGAGGCCTACACGATCGACGGCCTCGACACGGAGGACGCGTTCCTCATGGAGGACGGCTCGACGATCTTCGCGGCTCCCGAGGCACAGGATGCCGTCGACGACTACTTCGACCTCTTCAAGGAGGCGTCGCCGCCGTCCGCCGTGTCGTGGGGCTACCCCGAGATGGTCGCCGGGTTCACGAACGGCACAACGGCCTTCCTCCTGCAGGACCCGGAGGTCATCGCGACGGTGCAGGACTCGTCGCTGACCGAGGACCAGTGGGACACCGCCCCGCTGCTCGTCGGCCCGTCCGGCAAGGCCGCGCAGCCCCTCGCCGTCGCCGGCTGGGGTGTCGCCGAGAACAGCGAGAACAAGGAGGCGGCGGTCAAGCTGGTCGAGTTCCTGTCGTCCGCCGAGCCCGCGACCGAGTTCGCGCAGGCCAACAGCCTGGTGCCCATCATCGCCTCCGCCGCAGATGACGACTTCTACTCGTCCGGCCCGTGGACCAGCTACGTCACCATGACCGAGGACCCGGAGACCTACGTCAACGTGCGCCAGCCGCGCGGGGTCAGCTGGTGGACCGAGTGGATCCAGAAGTCCGACCAGGACGTGCAGAACGTGCTGCTCGGCAACATGTCCACGAAGGATCTCCTCGCGTCGTGGGATGCGTTCTGGACCGAGAAGTACGCCGCGGAGAAGGGTTGATCCGTGGCCCGCACCGCTCATGAGGGAGGCTCCGTCGGCACTGCTTCGCAGCAGCCGGCCGGCGGGGCTTCCCCGGCATCGCGTCGCCGCCCCTTCCGGGGTCGCACGGCGCTCACGCTGCTGGCGTTCCTCGCGCCGGCGATCGTCTTCGTCTGCTGGTTCACCTACTGGCCGATGCTGCAGGGCGCACGCATGGCCTTCCACGACTGGAACCTGTGGGACCTGACGTCGACGCCGTTCGTGGGTTTCGACAACTTCGTCGCCGTGTTCCGGGATCCCGCCTTCCCGACCGTCGCCTGGAACTCGGTGCTCTGGGTGGTCGGCTCGCTCGTTCCGCAGCTCGTGATCGGCTTCCTCATCGCGCTCGCGCTGCGCAAGCGTTTCCGCTTCCGCGGGCTCTACCAGGCGCTGGTGTTCTTCCCGTGGGCGGTGTCCGGCTTCCTGATCGGCATGCTGTTCCGCTGGATGTTCAACGCCGAGTTCGGCGTCGTCAACGACCTGCTCATGAAAGCGGGCCTGATCGACGCCCCGCTGCCGTGGCTGGCCGACCCGAAGCTCGCGATGTTCGCCGTGATCGTCGCGAACATCTGGTACGGCGTGACCTTCTTCGCGATCATGATCCTCGCAGCTCTGCAGTCGGTGCCGGACGAGATGCTGGAGGCGGCGAGCCTGGACGGCGCCGGCAAGGTGCGGCAGCTGTTCTCCATCATCATCCCGTACATCTCGATGACGCTGCTGCTGACGATCCTGCTGCGCGTGATCTGGATCTTCAACTTCCCCGACATCATCTACGCGATGACGAACGGCGGCCCGGCCAACCAGACCCACATCATCACGACCTGGATGATCAACTACACGCAGCAGGGCAACTACGGCATCGCGAGCGCCATCGGGCTCATCGTCGTGGCATTCCTCATGGTCTTCTGCGCGTTCTACCTGATGGCGATGCGGAGAGTGCAGCGATGACCATCACCTCATCCGTCCGGACCGGATCCTCGGTCACGGAGACCCGTCGCATCACGGTCCCCGACCCGAAGGCCGCACCGCGCCCGAAGCCCCGTGTCACGGCGGGCGGTGTGGTGCGTGTCGTCGGCCTGGGGCTGTGGCTGCTGATCACCCTGTTCCCGCTGTACTGGATCACGCTCACCGCGTTCAAGTCGCCGGGGACCATCAACCGCTTCCCGATCGAGTACTGGCCGAGCGAACCCTCGCTGGACAACTTCACGAGCCTGTTCGAGAAGAGCTCGTTCGGGACGTTCCTGGCGAACTCGGCCATCGTGGCGGTTTCAGCCGGGGCGGTGGCGACGCTCATCGCGCTGCTCAGCGCCTACGTGCTGGCGCGGTTCGAGTTCCGCGGCAAGGGGGCGGTGCTCATCGCGTTCCTGTTGACGCAGATGATCCCGGCGTTCATCGCCCTCGGACCGCTGTACTCGATGATGACCGACCTCGGCCTCGTCGACACCAAGCCGGGGCTCATCCTCGTCTACATCGCGATCTGCATCCCGTTCTCCACGGTCATGCTGCGGGGCTTCTTCGAGAACGTCCCCGACGCGCTCGAAGAAGCGGCGATGATCGACGGCTGCTCGCGCCTTGGCGCCCTGTTCCGGGTGCTCGTGCCGGTGATGACCCCCGGCATCATCGCGGCGTTCATCTTCAACTTCGTGAACTGCTGGAACGAGCTGTTCCTGTCGGTCGTGCTGATGAACACCGACGCGAACCGCACCGTGCCATCGGCGCTGAACGGCTTCATCTCCACGTTCAACATCGACTGGGGCTCCATGAGCGCCGCGGCCGTGCTGACGATCCTCCCGACGATGGTGATGTTCGCCCTCGCCAGCCGCTGGATCGTCCAGGGCCTGACCGCCGGCGCGGTGAAGGAGTAACCCAGCGCCGAGACCCACCCCCAACGCCGAGACCCACCCCCGCACACGTCAGCGGGAGTGGGTCTCGGCGTTTCCGATGGGTCTCGGCGTCTGGATCAGGAAGTCAGACGAGCCGGGACTTCGGTGAGACCGAGTAGGTGTTCTCGGCGTCGCGGTTGACCGTGTCGCCGAGAGCCTCGTCGATCGCGGTCATCGTGTCGGCGTCGAGCTTCACACCGGAGGCCTTGACGGTCTCGGCGAGCTGCTCCGGACGGGAGGCGCCGACGAGGGCCGCCGCCACGTTCGGGTTCTGCAGCACCCACGCGATCGCGAGTTGCGGCATCGACAGCCCCGCCTGCTCCGCGATCGGCTTGAGGCGCTGCACTGCGGTGAGGATGCCGTCCTGCAGGAAGCTCTTGATGAAGTCGGCGCCGCTGTGCGGGTCGGTCGCCCGAGAGCCCTCCGGAACCGGCTGACCCGGCAGGTACTTTCCGCTCAGCACACCCTGCGCCATCGGCGACCAGACGATCTGCGAGATGCCGAGCTCCTCAGACGCCGGGACGACCTTGCCCTCGATGACCCGCCACAGCATCGAGTACTGCGGCTGATTGGAGATGAGCTGGATGCCGAGCTGCTTCGCCAGCGCGTGCCCTTCACGCAGCTGCTCCGCGGTCCACTCCGAGACGCCGATGTAGAGCGCCTTGCCCTGACGGACCACGTCGGCGAAGGCCTGGAACGTCTCCTCGAGCGGGGTCTCGTAGTCGAAGCGGTGCGCCTGGTAGAGGTCGACGTAGTCGGTGCCGAGACGCGTCAGCGAACCGTTGATCGACTCGAAGATGTGCTTGCGACTCAGGCCCGTGTCGTTCGGACCCTTGGGCCCGGTCGGGAAGTAGACCTTGGTGAAGATCTCCAGCCCTTCGCGACGCTGACCCTCCAGGGCCTTGCCGAGCACGACCTCGGCCGCCGTGTTCGCGTAGGTGTCCGCAGTGTCGAAGGTGGTGATGCCGGCGTCCAGGGCGGCGTGCACGGTCTTGACCGCGGCGTCGTCCTCGACCTGCGATGCGTGCGTGACCCAGTTGCCGTAGGTGATCTCCGATACCTTGAGACCACTGTTGCCGAGATAGCGATAGTTGACCATGGATCAACGCTACTGGCTGCCCGCGCCGGCGGGGCCGGATGGAGGCGGACGGCCTCAGTCGGGCGCTGCGGCACCGCTTCGGCGCGCGGAGACCACGGCCCCCACAGCGACGAGCACGACCCCCGAGAGCACACTCACGACATAGAGCGGCACAGCCCAGGGCGAGTAGTCGCCGCCGCTGATGCCGAAGGCGTCGGCGAGCCCCATGCCGGCACCGAACGAGGCCGCGAAGTAGCCGATCGCACCGAGCATCAGCAAGGCCAGGAATCCCATCACCGGGACGAGCGGGTGCGCGCCCGTGCGGACCGCGACGACCGCGAGCACCACGGCGAGTGCGACGCCGATGCCGAGGACGAGAAGAGCCTGACCCGGCATCAGGCTCTCCCCGGCTTCCGACATCGCGAAACGAATCTCGTCGAGCGTTCGACCAGGGGCTGCGGCGAGCGGGTTGAGCACGAGGATCTGCACGGCGGCGAACGCGGCGTAGGCGAGGACGGCGAGCACACCGACGATCGAGATCCACAGAGTCCGGCGCTGCATCCGTGTCATGCGGGTCATGCGGGTCATCCGGGTCATCCGGGTCATCCTAGGAACGCATCCCGAGAGTCTCCCGATACTCGCGCCACGCCCCACCGAGACGGCGGGTGCCCTCCTCCAGCACATCGTCGGGCGCGGTGAACGGGATGCGGATATGGTCGTCCGGCGAGACCGACACGGCGAACGCGGCGCTTCCGGCGATCGAGACGCTGATCACCGGAGCGCACTGGGCACGCACACCGTCCACCGTGGCGCTGATCCGCTCCATCGCCGTCGCCGTCCGCGACGACCCGGCGCTCCGAACCACCCGGATCCGCGACATCGAACCAGAGCAGGCACCACCGATGTCGGAGCGGATTCCTGAGCTCCTCTGAGCACCAGCCGACCGGCTCCCTGCCACGTGGCTCAGCTCAGCCGATCGTCGGACGAACCAGCTGCTCCTGCTCCTCGAGCGTCTGCGCCTGCGCGCGCTTCTCGGCTCGCTCCCGCTCCTGCGCCTCGGCCGCCTCCCGACGTTCCGCGCGCGTCTGCGGCTCGCCGGAACCGGACTCCGCCTGTATCTCCTGGGATTGATCCGTCACGATCTGCGCACGGTCGCGGAACCCCTCGGCCGTCACCTTGTCGAGGGCGACCTGCTTGCGGATCGCGGCGGCCTTCTCGTAGAGACTCGGGTCGCCATAGCTCGTGAGCACCTTGACCAGCACCGGCAGCAGCTCGATCATGAAGAACAGGGCCGCGATCAGGATGTGCGCCCACAGGATCGTGGGCTCCTTCTCGCTGAGTCGGTTCAGTCCACTGATCTGGCTGAGCAGGCCGACCGCTCCCGCGTTGCCCTGCGCCACGGCATCGGCGCGCGCGTTGTACGCGGCGAGCGCCTGGTCGTAGGAGTCACGAGCCGTCGGCAGCTGCGACTTCGCCTGCTCACGGTTCTGCGCCTCGGACGAGGTGGTGTTCTCCTTGGCCGCGGTGCCGGCGGCGGCGAGCTCCTCGTTCGCGGTGCGCAGCTGTGCGGCGAGCGCGTCGTAGGTCTGCTGTGCTTCGGCGAGCTGGGCCTTGGCGGCATCGGAGCTGGCACCCTGGCCGTTGACGCCGGTGCAGCCGGGAACAGTGCCGGCGCCTTCACCGGTCAGCTCGCACTGATACAGCACCCGAGCCTGATCGATCACGGCCTGCTGGGCGGTCATCTTCGCGGTGACGTCATCGACCGTGGCCTGAGCCGCCGACTCGGTGGCCGACGAGGAGTCGGTTCCTGCGACGATGCCCGTGGCCGCCTGGTTCTCGAGCTCGGCGACCTTGGCGGAGGCCGCGTCGAGCGCGATCTTCTCCGGACCGGACTCGAGAGCCTCCTGGTCGGACTGCGACTGGGTGATGTTGGTGGAGGCGACCTCGCGGGCGATGTCGTTGTGGAAGATCTGCAGCACGAGCGGCTCTGCCACGACGAAGCCGATGATCGCAGCCATGATCACACGCGGGATGGCGAGCCCGATGAGGCGCCAGACATTCCTCGTCGAGCTCATGGTCGAGGTGAGGAAGCGGTCGAGGTTGAAGATGATGAGCGCCCAGACCAGCGCCAGCGGCACGGCCAGCCAGACCGCCGCCTGCACGCCGGTGGTCAGGGCGAACAGCATCGAGATCGCGGACACCAGCGCGGTGCCTGCGAGCACGAAGAACATCTGCACGAAGCGGGGCGTCTCACCGGGGACACGGTCGAGGATCTCGCCCTCCGCACCGCCGAGGATCGCGAGGGTGCGAGCGCGCGAGCCGGGAGCGCGGGGTTCGCGCTTCTTGCGGGGCCGGCGGACACGGGGCGCACGTGCGGGCTTCACCGGGGCGGATGCGTCCGGGGCGGGCGCTGCGGTCTCTTCTGCGGTGACGGCGTCGGCGATCGGGGTCGCCTCGGACGAGGACGCGTCTCGGGCGGCGTCTTCGGGTCCGGTGGGCTCGAACTCGCGCAGGAAGTCGAGGTCATCCGTGACGGCGTCGGGTTCGCTGTCGAGGATGATCCGACCCTGCGAGTCGTAACGACCCGGTCGATGGGCGGAATAGGGCATTCGAACAATCTACGAAAGATCGCCTGTGGAAAACGTGGAAGAGTCCTTTGCGGCCTCTCAGGTTGGCTGCTGCCGTCGCGATATTCCAGCCATCTGCGGCCATTCGGGTGTCATATCGCGACCGGAGCGGCGTCAGAGCTGCCGGTCGAGCGCGGCAGCGTAGGTCTCGAGTGCCGCGTCGAGGGTGAAGTGGCCGGCGGCGGCGAGGGTGCCCAGCCCGTGGATCAGCCCCCACAGCGCCACCGCATCGGTCGGACGATCGAGGCCGGCGCCGACGGCTGCCTGGGCGAGCACGGCTTCGAGTCCGTCGATCAGCGGGGCCATCGTGGCCGTGGGCGAGCCGGGGATGCAGACCGTGGGGTCGTACACCGCGTCGAACGCATGCGGATGCTCGACGGCGAAGCGGATGTATGCGCCGCCGCCGGCGGTGAGCGCGGCCTCGGGCGTCGACGCGGACTCGGTCGCCGTACGCACCTGTTCGAGGAGGTCGGCCATGCTGCGTTCGGCGATCGCCTTGAGCAGTCCGAGCCGGTCGGAGAAGTGGTGGTACGGGGCGTTGTGGCTCACGTTCGCGGCCCGTGCGACCTCGCGCAGGCTGATCTCGGCCGCGGGCATGCGCTCCAGCAGCTGCATCGCCGCGTCCTCGAGCGCACGGGCGAGATCGCCGTGGTGATAGCCGTCCTTCGAACTTGACATGAGCAACATCCTCTCCTATCTTGACAGTGTCCACCAGCTTGACACTGTCCAGATAGGAATCAGCCATGCCCGCTCTCGTGATCGACGGCCACCCCGACGCCCGCTCCCTGACCGCGTCGCTCGCGCAGCGCTATGCGGCGGGGCACGGTGACGCACGCGTACTCGCCCTGCGGGACCTCGACTTCGACCCGAGCCTGCGCTTCGGCTACCGCGAGCGCATGACGCTGGAGCCCGACCTCGTCGACGCGAAGCGTGCGTTGCAGGAGGCCGACACCGTGGTCATCGCGACGCCGCTGTGGTGGGGCTCCGTCCCGGCGCTGCTCAAGGGCTTCTTCGACAGGGCCCTGCTACCGCAGCAGGAGTACCGCTACAACAAGCTCGGGCTCCCCGACGGGCTGCTGCCGGCGCGGCACGGCCGGCTGCTGCTGCTCGCGGACACGCCCTGGTTCTTCGCACCGTTCACGGGACTGCCCGCGCAGACCCACGTCGCCCGCGGAACGATGCGCTTCTGCGGGATCCGCTCGGTGCGCACCCATCGCATGCTCGGCGTCAAGGATGCGACGCCCGCGACCATCACCCGGTGGCTCGACCGCGCCGAACGACTCGGCGCCGCTGACGGACGCCGCGACGGCATCCCTCAGGCCGACTCGACGCCTCGGGCCGACTCGACGCCTCAGGCCGACTCGACGCCTCAGGCCAGTGCGGCGGAAGCCGCCTCGTCCTCGGTCGTGGCGACGAGCTGACCGCACGCCCCGTCGATCTCCTTGCCGCGGGTGTCGCGGAGGGTCGTCGGGATGCCGGCGTCGTTGAGCCTGCGCACGAACTCGTCCGTCACATCCTTGTCCGACGACGTCCAGATGGAGCCGGGGGTCGGGTTGAGCGGGATCGGGTTCACGTGCACCCACCCGCGTCCGCGCTGGTTGAGCTTGTCCGCCAGCAGGTCGGCGCGCCAGGCGTGGTCGTTCATGTCCTTGATCAGCGCGTACTCGATCGAGACGCGACGACCCGTCTTGGCGTAGTAGTCGTAGGCCGCGTCGAGGGCCTCGTCGACCTTCCACCGCGAGTTCACCGGGATGAGCTCGTCGCGCAGATGGTCGTCCGGGGCGTGCAGCGAGAGGGCGAAAGTGACCGGGATGCCCTCATCGGCGAGCTTCTTGATCGCGGGTACCAGGCCGACGGTCGAGACCGTGATGCCGCGAGCGCTCATGCCGAGGCCGTCGGGCTGCGGGGCGACCATCGTGCGCACGGCGTCCATCACGCGCTTGTAGTTGGCGAGCGGCTCACCCATGCCCATGAAGACGATGTTCGAGACACGCTCCATGCTGTGGTCGTCGGCCTTCTTGCCGCCCAGGCCACCCTCGGCGATCAGCCGGTTGGCCCGCACGATCTGCTCGATGATCTCGGCGGTCGACATGTTGCGGGTCAGTCCCGCCTGTCCGGTCGCGCAGAACGGGCAGTTCATGCCGCAGCCTGCCTGGCTCGACACGCACAGCGTGATGCGGCCGGGGTAGCGCATGAGCACCGATTCGACCAGGGCCCCGTCGTGCAGGCGCCACAGGAACTTGATCGTGTCACCGCGGTCGGTCTCGAGGCGTCGCACCTCGGTGAGCAGCGGCGGCAGCATCCCGGCGACGAGCTGCTCCCTGGTGTCCGCGGGGAGGTCGGTCATCTGCTCGGGGTCCGACGTGTAGTGCCGGAAGTAATGCGTCGCGAGCTGCTTCGCACGGAAGCCGGGCAGGCCGAGCTCCTTCACCCTGTCGATGCGCTCGGCCGGGGTGAGGTCGGCGAGGTGCACGGGGGGCTTCCCGCGCTTGGGGCTCGCGAACTGCAGGAGCGGGCGCCCTTCGGCATCCTTCTGCTGCGTCCAGCCCTCGGTCGCAGGGCGCACCTGCGGCTTCTTGGTCTCGCGGACGGCCCCCGAACGCGACGACGCGGGTGCTGCGGGGCGCGTCTCGCGCGTGCGGGGAGTCTCGGTCATACCTTCCAGGGTACGCGGTGGCGGATGGGAAGACCCCGGGCGCGAGCGGCTGCCTCCCTAGACTGAGGCCATGGATGCCGTGCTGTGGATCATCGCGATCGTCGTCGGCCTGATCGTGGTCGTCGCCGTCCTCGCCGTGGCCGTCCGGGGGATGCGCCCGAAACTCCCGGATCCCCCGGGGTTCTCCACCGCCCCGCACACCGCCCCTTCCGCCTCCGCCGCTGCGACTCCAGGGCTGACCCCGGAGGTCGTCGCCGAGGTCGACCGCCTCGTGGTGGCGGGTCAGAAGATCCACGCCATCAAGCTCTACCGCGATCACTCCGGCGTCTCGCTCAAAGACGCGAAGGACCGTATCGAGCACTGGTCGGTCAGCACGACGGCTCCGCACCCCGCAGCCGTCTCTCACACGACCGCGCCGCATTCGTCGATCACCGCGACCCCGTCGTCGGTCCGCGCCTCGCTGCCGCCGTCGGTGGCCTCCACGATCGACGCGCAGGTCGCGGGCGGCTCGGCCATCGCGGCGATCAAGACCCTCCGCGAGCACACGGGGCTCGGACTCAAGGAGTCCAAGAACGTGATCGACGCCTGGCCGCACACCCACACGTCCTGATCGAGTTGTCATTACAGGCTGCGCCCAGGAGAATGGACGAGCCCGCCCGATGAAGGAGCCCCATGCCCGACCGTCTCGACCGCGCCCGCACGACCGGCATCCTCGCCGTCCTCCGCGCCCCCTCCCCTGAACTGGCCCTCGAGGCCTCGGAGGCGATCATCCGCGGCGGGGTCACGGGCATCGAGGTGACCTTCTCCACTCCCGACGCCCCCGCCGTCATCCGCGAGCTCATCACCCGCCACGGCGACACCGCCTACGTCGGGGCCGGCACCGTCACCACGGCCGCGCAGGCCGAGCAGGCTGCAGA
>NZ_QOAY01000027.1:11147-17550 GCF_003314775.1 Microbacterium sp. H6
GCGGGAGCCGAGTTCCTCGTGAGCCCCGGCACCCTGCCGCACCTCACGCGCAGCATGCTCGACACGGGCCGGGTCGTGATGACCGGCGCCATGACCCCGACCGAGGTCATGGGCGCACTCGAGCTCGGCGTCGACGTCGTGAAGATCTTCCCCGCATCGCTCGGTGGCCCGTCGTACCTCGGCGCCCTGCGCGGACCGTTCCCCGACGCCCCGCTGATGCCCACCGGTGGCGTGAACCCCGACAACCTCGCCGCCTGGTTCGCCGCCGGAGCGGTCGCGGTCGGTGCGGGCGGAGACCTCGCGAACGGCGCGTCGATCAAGAACGCCGACTGGACCGATATCGAGCAGCGCGCCGCACGATTCGCCGCGGCCCTCACCGCCACGCGCGAGTGACACCACGCGATCGAGCACCGCACACTCCCCATCGTTTGGTATACCGGATGCATGGGTGCGCGACGGATGCTGTCGATCGGCGCCGTCGCGATCGCGCTCTTGACCGCGACCGGCTGCACGTCGGCCATGCCTCCGTCGGCACCTGATCCGCGCTCATCGACCCAGGAGCCCGCCATGACCGACGCCACTCGCGATCTGCTCGCGGCCGCAGCGTCCGGAGACGCCTCCGCCGTCAGGAAGGCGATCGACGACGGGGCGGACCTCGAGGCACGGGGACCTGGGGGCATGACCGCACTGATCGCCGCGACGAAGGCCGATCACGTCGACGCGGCGCGCGTTCTGATCGACGCGGGTGCGGACGTCAACGCCAAGGACGACATCCAGGACTCCGCCTACCTGTACGCCGGTGCGCGGGGACACGACGAGATCCTCCTGCTGACGCTCGACAACGGCGCCGACCTCGCAAGCACGAACCGCTTCGGCGGAACGGCACTGATCCCCGCCGCCGAACGCGGACTCCTCTCGACCATCGCCATCCTGCTGGAGGCCGGTGTCGACCCGAACCACATCAACGACCTGAACTGGACGGCGCTGCACGAGGCGATCGTTCTCGGCGACGGTTCCTCCACCTACGTCGACGTGGTGCGCGCGCTCATGGACGGCGGAGCGGACACGAGCATCCCCGACGGGGACGGCGTGCTCCCGGTCGATCTCGCAACAGCACGGGGCTACGACGCGATCGTCGCCGAGCTCGAACGGTGATCGCCCTCGACCCGTGGGCCTGGGCCGCGCTCGCGGTGGCCGCGGTGACGATCGGCATCTCGAAGACGGCACTGCCCGGCGGGAGCATCCTGGCCATCGCCCTGTTCGCCGCCGTGCTGCCGGCACGCACCTCGACGGCGGCGACCCTCCTGCTCCTGATGGTCGGCGACCTGTTCGCCCTCACCGCCTACCGTCGCCACGCGCACTGGCCGACGCTGCTGCGGCTCGCTCCCGCGGTGATCGCCGGGCTGCTGGTCGGCTTCGCGTTCCTCGCCCTCGCCGGCGACGGGGTGGTCCGTCGGGCGATCGGCGTGATCCTGCTGCTGATGATCGCCGTGACCCTGTGGCGTCGGTGGCGGCAGAGCAGAGCGGACGCTGTGGCTCCCCCGTCCAGCGGCATCATCCTCGCGGGCGCCTACGGAACCCTCGGCGGCTTCACCACCATGGTCGCCAACGCCGGAGGCCCGGTCATGTCGATGTACTTCCTGGCCACCCGCACCCCCGTGCAGGTGTTCCTCGGCACGTCCGCCTGGTTCTTCGCCATCATCAACGTGATCAAGGTCCCCTTCCTCGCGGGCCTCGGGCTGTTCGAGACACCCGTGTTGCTGATGGATGCCGTGCTCGCCCCGCTCGTCGTCGTCGGCGCGCTCCTCGGACTGCGAGTCGCCCGCCGCATGAATCAGCGCGTGTTCGACCGCATCGTGATCGCCCTCACCATCCTCGGCGCGGTCTACCTGCTGTTCTGACCACACCCACACCACGCGCCCTCACCCTCCTCCCGCCAAAACGGAGACGAACCAGTTCAGTGCGGCGTGGCGTCGCCCGACACGCGGCCCTGACGTCGGATGGTCTCTGTTTCGGCCTCCGACTTCGGCCTCCGACTTCGGCCTCCGACTTCGGGCAGCTGGGGCAGCAGGGGCAGCAGGGAGCTCAGTCGAGGAAGATGTCCGGGAACAGGGCGGTGTCGGGGGTGCCGGGGATCGCCGCATAGCGGGAGAAGTCGGTCACGCCGTCGGCTTCGAGCACGTCCTCCACGATGAGGGTCTGCCCCGTGTACGACGCGGCGGGCTTGAGCAGCACGGCATAGGCGGCGTCCGCGTAGATGTCGGGCGTGCGGCTCGCGGCCATGACCTTGTCGCCGCCGAGCAGGTTCTGCACCGCGGCAGTGGCGATCGTGGTGCGCGGCCAGAGCGTGTTGGCGGCGATCCCGTCGCGGGCGAACTCGGCGGCGAGGCCGAGCGTCGCCATGGTCATGCCGAACTTCGCGAGGGTGTAGCCGGTGTGCGCGCCCAGCCACTTCGGTGACGGATTGAGGGGCGGCGACAGCGAGAGGATGTGCGGGTTCTCGGCATCCTTCAGGATCGGCACCGCCGCGCGGGAGAGCATGAACGTCCCGCGCACGTTGACGTCCTGCATCAGGTCGTACTTCTTGGCGCTCAGGTCGAGCGAGCGGGAGAGATCGATGACGCTGGCGTTGTTGATCACGATGTCGATGCCGCCGAACTCACCCTGCGTCTTCAGGACCGCTTCGGTGATGTCGTCGTCGTCGCGCACATCGCCGACGATCGGGAGAGCCTGGCCGCCCGCCGCACGGATCTGCTCGGCGGCGGTGTGGATCGTGCCCTCGAGCTTCGGATGCGGGGTGTCGGTCTTCGCGAGCATGGCGATGTTCGCACCGTCGGCGGCGGCTCGCAGCGCGATCGCGAGGCCGATGCCGCGGCTGCCGCCCGACATCAGGATGGTCTTGCCTGCAAGGGACATGTGTTCTCCTGGGTTCTCGATCGCGAAGGGGAGGGACAGGCGCGGGGTCAGCGCGGCGCCATGCGGATGGCGCCGTCGAGGCGGATGGTCTCGCCGTTGAGGTAGCCGTTCTCGACGATCTGCTGCACGAGGGCGGCGTACTCGTCGGGGCGGCCGAGACGGGACGGGAAGGGCACCTGCTGACCCAGGGAGTCCTGGGCCGCCTGCGGGAGGCCCATCAGCATCGGCGTCTCCATGATGCCGGGGGCGATCGTGCAGACCCGGATGCCGTAGCGGGCGAGCTCGCGCGCCACCGGAAGGGTCATCGCGTGCACGCCGCCCTTGGACGCGGAGTACGCGGGCTGGCCGATCTGCCCGTCGAACGCGGCGACGCTCGCGGTGTTCACGATGACACCGCGTTCCTCGTCGTGCAGCTCGTTCTTCGCGATGACGGCGGAGGCCTGGGAGATGACGTTGAACGTGCCGACGAGGTTGATCCGGATCACGCGCTCGAAGTCGGCGAGCACGGCCGGGTTGCCCTCACGGTCGAGCACCTTGGCGGGTGGGGCGATCCCGGCGCAGTTCACGACGACGCGCAGCGGTGCCGCTGACTGCGCGGCCGCGACGGCCGCCTGCACCTCCTCGGCGTTCGTGACGTCTGCCGCGACGAAGAGACCGCCGAGCTCGTCCGCGACCTCGGCGCCCTTCGATGAGGCGAGGTCGATGATCGTGACGTGCGCGCCCGCTGCGACCAGTCGTCGCGCCGTGGCGAGTCCCAGCCCGGAGGCTCCGCCGGTGATGAGTGCACCCTGTCCACTGATCTGCATCTGATGTTCTCCTTCGAACCCCGTCGTGCGACATGCCGTGATGGAACGCAGTATCAGCCTACGTGGTTCCTGGTATCACCACGACTCTGAGCAACTGCGTCGCGACCGAGCCTAGTTCCCGTCTCCCGCTCGAAGGAACGCGATAGGTCGTGGGAGTAGGATCCGGAGAATGCGCCGCCCGCCCGGGATCCACCGATCCACGGCGACTGTCGACCAGCCGGTGATAATGCGCCTCATTACCACCGTGAGCCTGGCGCTCCTGCTCCTCTTCGCCTTCGCGGTGACCGCACACGGCGATGCCGGGGAGAACGGCGCGGCCCCCTCGCTCGCCGCCGCGACCATCGATGCGTTCGACGACACCGCCGCTATCGACGACACCGCCGCGATCGGCGCCGACGCCGAAACGGACGAGGCCCAGGTCCAGGCCGCATTCCCGGTCGCCGTCACGAGCACCCTCGTCGGTGCCGCACTCTGCATTCTCGGGGTGCTGTGCGGCCTCGCCGCGATGCTCCTGCTTTCTCGCGTCCTCGGGCGCCCCGGACAGTTCTCGACCCTCCGGGAGACACCGCGCGCGCTGCGCTCAGATCCGGCGTCTCCCCTGCACCCCTGCGGGACCGCGGTCTCCCTGATCCGGCTGGGTCTCTCCCGAACCTGATCGTCGAAGCGCCGTCACCAGAACGGCGTCTTCCGCCGGTGTCGCGCGGCTCCACGGCTTCCTGCCTCGAGGGGCCACGCCCCGGCATCCGGATCGCGCCCGCTCTCACGCCCGCTCCCGCTCCCGCACCGAATCCCGCGACCCCCTCGTGACGACATCCGAGGCCACGCCCGCGCTCACCCCTTCGAAGGAGACCCCATGAAACGCACATCGAACGACGGCGAACCGCTCGCTCCGGACAGGCGAGGACGGTGAGCCGGCCGGTCGGCACGGCCTCTCGGCCGGTCCGCACGGCGATCGCTGCAGCCGCTCTCAGCGCCCTGATCGTGTTCATCGGTGCGGAGTCGGCAGCGGCCGGGGAGCAGCGCAGTGTCGTCGGCGCCCAAAGCCGCACAACGACCACCGCTCCGACTCCCACCCCGACCTCCACTCCCACTCCCACCACCGGCACCACGCATGAACAGCAGAACGGCGAACAGCCGGTGGAGCGCACCGATCTCGGCTTCCTCGGCGTCGCCTTCCTCTTCGGGATCGGTTTCCTCCTCGCTGCGGGAGCGCTCGGCATTCTCGTCTCAGGGCGCGCGCGGCGTCGGCGCGACCGCGCGGACGCCGCTGCGAGGGAAGAGGGTTCCGATGTCGCGTGAGAACAGTCCCCGGTACGGGATCGCCTTCGTCGTCGCCGGCATCGTCGTGCTCATCGACCAGGCGAGCAAGGCCGCCGCGATCGCAGGACTCAGCCGGACGGAGCGGATACCCCTGCTGGGTGATGCGCTGGGCCTGCAGCTCGCCTTCAACCCCGGCGCGATCCTGTCGCTCGGGTCAGGGGCGACGTGGGTGCTGACCGTGGTGGGCGTGGCTGCGGTGGCGGCTCTGTTCGTCGCCGCGACGCGCGCGCGCACGAGGGGACGGGCGTGGGGGTTGGGCTTCATCCTCGGAGGTGCCATCGGGAATGTGCTCGACCGTCTGCTCGCACCCCCCGGATTCGGTCGCGGTCACGTCACCGACTTCCTCGCCTACGGGAACTGGTTCATCGGGAACCTCGCCGATGTCGCGCTCGCGATCGGGGGGGTCGTCCTCGTCGTCGGGCTCTTGCTCGACCAGCGTGCGGCAGCGCGGACGACGCAGACCATCGACCGGCCGGACGGCTCGCGGGAGGACGCGGCCGGATGAACGACTGGATGCCCGATGCCCCGCCGACCTTCGCAGACTTCCTCACACCGGTCTTGTTCACTCCGGCCGCTGGGCCGTTCCCCCTCCTGCCCCTGGTCGCGGTAGTGCTGGCGGTCGCCTATCTGGCCGGGGCGCTCCGGTTGTGGCGGCAGCACCGTCGGTGGCCCGTCTGGCGAACCGTCGCCTTCCTCCTGGGGTGCATCGCGCTCGCCGCCACCACGGGCCTCGGGGTCGAGGTGTACGGCTATGCCCTGATGTCGGTGTTCATGTTCCAGCAGCTCACGCTCATGATCGCGATCCCTCCGCTGCTGGTCCTCGGCTCACCGGGCACGCTCCTCCTGCGGGTGACACCGCACCGCGGGCTGGGCGCCGTCGTGCTGCGTATCGCGCACGGAGGGCTCCGCAGCGGGATCGCCCGGTGGATCCTGAGCCCGTGGATCGCGCTGCCGATGTACCTGATCGCGTTCTACGGGCTGTACCTGGCCGGTCTCGCCGATCGTGTGCTCGCAGCGCCCGGAGGCCACCTCGCTCTGGAGGTCGGGTTCCTCGTTATCGGGATCCTCTTCACCGTCCCGGTACTGAGCTCCGATCCCCTCCCGGTGCGGCTCGGGCACGGCGGTCGCGCCCTGGACGTCTTCGCCGAAGCGGCCCTGCACGCGTTCTTCGGCGTCTTCCTGATGATGGCGACCACCATGCTCGTCGACCACTTCGTCGCACCGACTCTGGCGCTCGGGATGAATCCGCTCGAAGACCAGCAGCTGGCCGGCGGGCTGGCATGGTCGTACGGCGAAGCCCCGACCCTGCTGATGCTCGTCTACGTGATGCACCGGTGGTTCCGCGACGACACGGCACGCGC
>NZ_QOAY01000027.1:17580-18253 GCF_003314775.1 Microbacterium sp. H6
CCGCGGCCGATCGCTATGCCGATGCGCACGGCACCGCTGAGCTCGACGCCTACAACGCCTATCTGGAGGGCCTCCGTGACGACCGCCGCTGAGCCGGTGCGGTGCCCGTCGGGCAGGATGGACGGATGAGCATTCCCTCCGCTTCCCTCGACGTGCCGATGAAGGTTCGCGAGCTCGCGCGCGGTGCCGCGCTCGAGCCGGTCTGGCTCAACGGGATCGGCGGGCTGACCTTCCGCACCGACGACGGGCGGTACATCAAGTGGGGCCCACTCGACGACGAGGCGAACATGCGCGACGAAGCCGAGCGCATGAGGTGGGCACGAACGTGGATCCCCGTACCGGAGGTGATCGAGCAGGGCCAGGACGACACGCACGAGTGGCTCGTCACGGTCGCGATCGATGCCCGCAGCGCCGTCGACCCCCGCTGGGCCGACCAGCCGGAGACCGCGGTGCGAGCGGTCGGGGTCGGCCTGCGGATGCTGCACGATGCCCTGCCGGTGGCCGAGTGCCCCTGGGAGTGGAGCACGCAGTGGCGGATCGCCAACGCCGCCGATCGCGGCACGGTCGTGCCAGAGGATCTGCTCCAGGTACCGTCGATCGACCGGTTGGTGGTGTGCCACGGCGACGCCTGCATGCCGAACACGCTTCTCGACGCGGAAGGCCGGCCGGCCGC
>NZ_QOAY01000027.1:18301-20048 GCF_003314775.1 Microbacterium sp. H6
TGGATCTCGCCGCTCTCGGTGTCGCCGACCGCTGGGCCGACATCGCCGTGGCCTCGATGAGCACGATGTGGAACTTCGGCGAAGGCTGGGAGGACACACTGATCGAGGCCTACGGCGTCGACCCCGATCACGAGCGCCTCGAGTACTACCGTCGACTCTGGAACGAGACGTGAGTATCGTGCCCGACGATCGGCCGCGTGTGCTCGGTCCGGTCGTCGACGACATGACCCGGTGCGTGCACTATCGGGGCCCGACCGACATCATCGCGATCCGCTTCGCCTGCTGCGGCGAGTACTACCCGTGCCACCGCTGCCACGAGGAGACCGTGAAGCATGCGGCACAGCAATGGGCGGCCCATGAGCGCGACAGACGGGCGATCCTCTGCGGTGCGTGCGGGCATGAGCTCACGATCGCCGAGTACTTCGCGGCGACGGCATGTCCACGGTGTTCGGCGCTGTTCAACGAGCGGTGCGCACTGCACCGTGAGCACTACTTCCAGCTCGACCGGAGCTAGCTCCAGACGAAACGGAACGTCCCGACGAGCACGGCGGCGGCGAGCGCAAGTGCCATGATCGCGATTCCGCCGATCACCGCCACCGCATCACGCGGGTGCAACCGGGAGGGACGCGACCAGGTGCGCGGAATGCCGGAGCCGAAGCCCCTGGCCTCCATCGCGAGCGCCAGCTTCGAGCCGCGCCGCACCGCGAACACGAGCAGCACGAACGCCATCGAGAAGAACCGTCGCAGCACACCCCGGTCGCCCACACCGCGCGCGCGACGGGCCAGGCTCATGGTGCGCCAGTCATCGAGGAAGAGCCCCAGCATGCGCGTTCCCGCGAGGATGCCGAGCACGAAGCGGCTCGGGAGCTTGGCCACCTGCGCCAACGCGTCGGCGAGCTCGGTCGGGTCGGTGCCGCCGAACAGCAGGATCGTGGGGAGTCCGAGCGCGATCACTCGCAGACTCACCGCGATCGCGAGCGTGATGGAGTCGTCGCTGATCGTCGCGAAGCCGAACGTCCAGTAGATGCGCCCTGCCGGTTCCGCATACAGCAGCATGCTCACACCGGCGATGGGGGCGAAGATCGCGATCGGCAGCAGGCGCTTCAGCACCGTCGACAGACGCAGCCCCGTCAACGGCAAGCAGAGCAGCTGCAGGACGATCGCTGCCAGCGCGCTCGTGATGTCGATGGAGGCGAACAGCGGCACGGACAGCAGCAGGGCGAGCAGCAGCTTCGTCACCGGGTTCACACCGTCGAGCCAGACCGGGCGCACGGTCTCGGTCGCCGTCACGACGACGACCCCAACTCGATGCGATGACCGCCCAGGTGTCGGATCACCGCGTCGTCGTGCGTGACCGCGATGATCGACCGGCCACGCGCGATCTCCTCCTGCAGCAGGGCGACGAGCGAGATCCACCCGCGGCGATCCTGTCCGAACGTCGGCTCGTCGAGCACGATGACCTCCGGCGCCCCGGCCAGCACGGTGGCGACCGACAGCCGCCGCTTCTGCCCTCCGGAGAGCGTGAACGGGTTGGCGAGGGCGAGCGGGGCGAGGCCCAGGCGTTCGAGAAGACCGTCAACGACCGCATCCGTCTTCGCCTGATCCCAGCCGAGTGCCCGCGGTCCGACCGCGAGCTCATCGCGAAGGGTCTGGGCCAGGAACTGGTGCTCCGGCTCCTGGAACACCATCCCGATGCGGGTGAGCAGCTCGCGCGAGGTCCAGCGGATGGGGCGCGTGCCTTTGCGCC
>NZ_QOAY01000250.1:0-10167 GCF_003314775.1 Microbacterium sp. H6
CTGGGCTCCGGCCGCGACCCCGACGGGCTCGCCGACGGCGAGGTCTACGGCATCTACGCAGACCCCGCCGCCTGGTCGACGGGTGCGGGCCACGCCCTGCTCGAGGCGGCGGAGCAGCGGATCGCCGAGGCCGGGTACGCACGCGCGTACCTGTGGGTGCTCGATGGGAACGATCGCGCGGATGCGTTCTACGCACGCCACGGCTGGGACGAGGACGGCGCGGTCAAGATCGAGGAGCGCCCCCAGCTCACCCTGCGCGAGCACCGTCGTGTGAAGCAGCTCGCCCCCTGAGCGCCCGGGGCCCCTCGCCGGCCCCTTCAGTCGAGCGCACTCATCACGTGCTTGATGCGCGTGTAGTCGTCGAAGCCGTACTGCGAGAGGTCCTTGCCGTAGCCGGAGTGCTTGAATCCGCCGTGGGGCATGTCCGACACGAACGGGATGTGCGTGTTGATCCATACGCACCCGAAGTCGAGGTCGCGCGAGAAGCGCATCGCTCGAGCATGATCGGTGGTCCACACCGAGGCGGCGAGCGCATAGGGCACGTCGTTGGCCATCCCCAGGGCCTCGGCGTCCTCGGTGAACGACTGCACCGTGAGAACGGGTCCGAAGATCTCACCCTGCACGACCTCGTCGTCCTGATGCACACCGGAGATGATGGTGGGCTCCCAGAAGTAGCCGCGATCTCCCCGGCGGCGTCCACCGGTCTCGATCGTCGCGTGCGCGGGGAGGCGGTCGATGAAGCCCTGCACCTGTGCGAGCTGGGCCGCGCTGCTCAGCGGCCCGTAGAGCACACCCTCCTCGCGCGGCCCCCCGGTGCGGGCGTGCGTCTGCGCCCTCGCGACCAGCGCGGCGACCAGTTCATCGTGGAGTGAGGCGTGCACCAGCACCCTGGTGGCGGCGGTGCAGTCCTGTCCGCCGTTGAAGAAGGCGCCGGTGGTGATGCCCTCGACGGCCTTCTCGATCGAGGCGTCGGCGAACACGATCGCCGGAGCCTTGCCGCCGAGTTCGAGATGCACCCGCTTGACGTCGTTCGCCGCCGAGCGTGCGACGGCCATGCCCGCCCGCACCGAACCCGTGATCGCGACCATCTGCGGCGTGGGGTGCTCCACCAGGGCGACACCGGTGTCGCGGTCGCCGAGCACCACGTTGAGGGTGCCCACCGGCGTGTGCAGCGCGACGATCTCGGCGAGAAGCAGCGTCGTGAGCGGTGTCGACTCGGCGGGCTTCAGCACGACCGTGTTGCCGGCGGCGAGCGCGGGCGCGATCTTCCACACCGCCATGTTCAGCGGGTAGTTCCACGGGGTCACCTGGCCGATCACACCGACCGGCTCGCGACGCACGAACGAGGTGTGTCCGGCGAGGTACTCCCCCGCGGCCCTGCCCTCGAGGCTGCGAGCGGCACCCGCGAAGAAGCGCAGCTGGTCGATCGACTGCATGATCTCGTCCGAGACCAGGCTCGCGCGCGGCTTGCCGGTGTCCTGCGACTCGAGGTCGGCGAACTCGTCTGCGCGCGACTCCATCTCGTCGGCGATGCGGAAGAGCGCCAGCTGCCGCTCCCCTGGCGTGGTGTCGCGCCAGATCGGGAAGGCCGCAGCCGCAGCTGCGTAGGCGGCATCGACGTCGGTGACGTCCGACACCGGGAGCTCGCCGTACGCGTCTTCCGTGACAGGATCCAGAAGCGGCATCCGACCGGCGCCGTGTGCGGGCACGTACTGTCCGCCGATGAAGTTCTGCAACGGCGCTGAATCCTTCAGAAGATGAGTCGACATGGGGTCATGGTATCGACATCCCTGCGGAATCTGAAGATACCTCCCGTAGATTCGACTGAATCAGTTGCGGGATCACACATCGACTGACAATATCGACACATGAGCACGAAGCCGTCCCAGCCTGCCCTTGATGACATCTCGAAGCGCATCGTCGAACTGCTGCAGGAGGACGGCCGCCGCCCCTACGCCGAGATCGCGCGGGAGGTCGGGCTGAGCGAAGCCGCCGCTCGTCAGCGCGTGCAGCGGATGACCGAGGCGGGCATCATCCAGATCGTGGCGGTCACCGATCCGATGCAGCTCGGCTTCCACCGCATGTCGATGATCGGCATCCGAGTCTCCGGTAACCCGCGCGAGATCGCGCAGGAGCTCACAACGATCCCTGAGCTGGCCTACGTGGTCGTGACGCTCGGCACCTTCGACATCCTCGTCGAGGCGGTGTGCGAGAACGACGAGCACCTCATCGAACTCATCGCCACCCGCATCCGCACGATCCCCGGCATCACGCACACCGAGAGCCTGCTCTACGCCGGCCTGTACAAGGACCTCTACAACTGGGGCACGCGCTGACGCGAGCCTCCGAGGAACGGAGAGAACGATGGGCACCACCGTCTTCGAACGCCAACGACCTTCAGCGAGCGTCATCGACGCCTCGCTCCGGGACACCGCCCTGCGGGTGTTCTGGCTCGACGACGTCGAGCGGCCGACGCACCCGCCGTTGAACGGCACTGTCCGCGCCGACCTCGCCATCGTCGGCGGAGGGTACGCCGGACTGTGGACCGCGGTGCGCGCCAAGGAACGCGACCCCGAACGTCGTGTCGTCCTGCTCGAAGCCTCGCGCATCGCCTGGGCCGCCTCCGGGCGCAACGGCGGATTCTGCGAGTCGAGCCTCACCCACGGCCATGAGAACGGCGTCAACCGATGGCCGGAGGAGATCGACCGGCTCGAGGAGCTGGGCCACGCGAACCTCGATGGGATCGGTGAGACGGTCGAGCGGTACGGCATGGATGCGGAGTTCGAGCGCACGGGTCAGCTGGCGGTCGCCGTCGAGCCGCATCAGGTGGACTGGTATCGCGAAGAGCCCGGCTTCCTCGACCGCGAAGCCGTGCAGGCCGAGGTGCACTCGGAGACCTTCCTCGCCGGAGACTGGGATCGCGACGGCTGCGCCATGGTGCACCCCGCCAAGCTCGGCGTCGAGCTGGCACGTGTGGCCGCCGACCTCGGCGTCGAGATCCACGAGCACAGCATCGTCCGCGCGATCGAGGGCGACGGGTCCGGTCCGATCACCCTGGTCACTCCGGACGGCCGTGTGGTCGCGGACGCCGTCGCCCTCGGCACCAACGTCTTCCCCTCGCTCCTCAAGCGCAACCGGCTGATGACCGTTCCGGTGTACGACTACGTGCTGATGACCGAGCCGCTCTCGACCGCGCAGCTGGCATCCATCGGATGGTCGAATCGTCAGGGTCTGGCCGACAGCGCCAACCAGTTCCACTACTACCGGCTCACCGGGGACAACCGCATCCTGTTCGGCGGCTACGACGCCATTTACCACTTCGGCGGCAAGGTGCGTGCGGAGTACGAGGACCGCATCGAGAGCCACCGCAAGCTCGCCTCCCACTTCTTCACGACCTTCCCGCAGTTGGAGGGTCTCCGATTCACGCACCGCTGGGCGGGAGCCATCGACTCGTCGAGCCGCTTCTGCGCGTTCTTCGGCACTGCCCGCAAGGGACGCGTGGCGTACGCGACCGGCTTCACGGGCCTGGGGGTCGGCGCGGCGCGTTTCGCCGCCGACGTCATGCTCGACAAGCTGTCCGGGGAGCAGACGGAGCGCACGGAGCTTCGGATGGTACGTGAGAAGCCCATCCCGTTCCCGCCGGAGCCCGCGGCGTCGATCGGCGTCAATCTCGTGCGCGCCGCCATGAACCAGGCCGACCACAACCAGGGCAGGCGCAACCTGTTCCTCAAGGCGCTCGACGCCGTCGGCATGGGCTTCGACTCGTGAACGGTCTCGCCGCGGGGAGTGCGGTGGATGTCGGGGCCCTGCCCCTCGCTCATGAGCCGCTGCCCTCCGACGACGTGCTCTCCGGCACGCCGACGACCGCGATCCGCGAGCTGGCGACTCTGGGCGGCATCGAGATCGGCGTCTGGGAGATGACCCCTGGCACCGCGACCGACACCGAGGCCGATGAGGTGTTCGTGGTGCTGTCCGGTCACGCCACGATCGCGTTCGCCTCGTCCGGGCTGCCCGATCTGGAGGTCGGACCCGGCTCCGTCGTGCGGCTCGCCGAGGGAATGCGCACGACCTGGACCGTCACCGAGACCCTCCGCAAGATCTACGTCGCCTGAGTCCGCACCGCGGGCGCTCTCGAATCAGGTCGCGCGCAGCAGCGGACGCACGGACGCGTAGGCATCGGCGACGTCGCGCGTCGGCACGTCGTAGACCCGGGCGATGCCCGCGGCACCCCGATGGCGCGGCCACCCGGGGTCACCTCCGGCGATGAACGCGACGGCCGCTCCGTGCACCTCGTCGGCCAGCTCCTGTGGAGGGTTCGGTCCGGCGAGTGGCTCCATGGCGGGGCCGTCGAGGCAGTCGAAGAAGAACGGCACGTCGAGGCAGTGCTCGGCGAAGCCGAAGTGCCCTGACGGCCAGGAGAACCGGTACAGCCAGGTGGGTGCCGAGCCGCGGTCGGCGAGCACGTTCAGCAGCGCCGTCCGGAACATCCGGTCGGTCAGCAGACGCCCGCCCAGGCGCGCTTTGCCGAGGCCGGCGATGTCGGCGTTCGCGGCGAGGTATTCCCTCCGTACGGCTTTCGGCAGTCCCAGCTTGTTCAGCAGGAGCGACCTCGGCACCCAGCGCAGCTTCTTCTCGGCCCCGGAGAGGACCATCGTGAACTCGTCGTCCGTCGCCCCGAGGACGAGCGGCTTGTCTGCGCCGACGCCGGCCCGCAGAGCCTCGCGCGTGGAGCGCGGCAGCAGATCACCGTCGACCGTCGGCCCGAGTGGGAGCCCCTCGTCGATCACGCTGCCCAGGGACGAGGGACCGAGCTCCGTGGCCTTCTTCTGCAGTTCGAGGATGCGTTCTTCGCGCAGCGACGAGAACCCAGCCACGGTCGGCTCGACCCCCGCCGCCGCGGCGAGCGCACGCCCGAAGGCCTCCGACCGGGTGGCACTCACATCGGCGAGCGCGCCCGAGATCGCGTAGACGCCGTGGAACAGGTGTTGCGCCTGCTCCATGCCGAGCAGGGTGAGCACCGCACCGCCGCCCGCGGACTGTCCGGCGATCGTGACGCGTGACGGATCCCCGCCGAACTCCGCGATGTTCTGCTGCACCCATTCGAGGGCGAGCAGCCAGTCGCGCACACCACGGTTCGAGGGTGCATCCTCGATCCAGCCGAAGCCGTCGAAGCCCAGCCGGTAGGAGAGCGAGACCGTGACGACACCGTCGCGGTTGAAGTTGCGGCCGTCGTACCAGGGGCTGGCAGGCGAGCCCGCGAAGTAGCCGCCGCCGTGGATCCACACGAGCACCGGGAGCCCGTCCCCCTGCCCCGCGCGGCTCGGGTTCGGGGTGAACACGTTCACGTTGAGCGTGGCGTCACCCTCGATGCTCGGCTCGGGGATGAGCGTGACGCCGGGGTCTCCGCGCTGCGCGGTCGCCGCGAACTCGAGCGCATCGCGCACGCCCTCCCACGGTGCCTTCGGCACGGGCGCCTGGAAGCGCAGCGCACCGATGGGTGCTTCGGCGAACGGGATTCCGAGGAAAGCCGCCGATCGGGGATTGCCCCGCCCTCCCGTTGTCGGACGCCAGCGGCCACGCACTCGTCCCGCGGCCGTGGCCACCTCGACGAAGTCGGCGGTCGTCTCGGAATCGGTATCGGTCATGACAGTATTCTCCCGGTCGTTCCCGGTCATCAGCGCACTCCCTTGATCGGCGCGGTCGCCACGGCGGCGAGGATCACGAACACGATCGCGAAGACGAACAGCATCGCGTAGCCTCCGAGCGCCGTGAGGATGACACCGCCGATCGCGGGGCTCAGGGCCTGCGGCACGTTGGTCGCCACGTTCAGGATGCCGAGGTCCTTCCCCGCGGAGACGCCCTCGTTCGGCAGCACCTCGGTCATCAGCGCTGCATCCACCGACATGTAGAGCCCGAAGCCGACCCCGTTGATGATGCTCATCAGGATCATGCCGGTCATGTTCGGCTGCAGGAGCGGCATCGCCAGCCCTGCCACCATCACGACGGACGCAGCGTAGATGAAGACCTTGCGGCGACCGACCCTGTCGCTCCACCACCCGGAGAGACCGATGGCGACCAGGGTCGGGATGAAGGCCACGAGGGTGAGCGTGACGACGGCGCCCTGGGCCTCCGCCAGGGGCAGCCCGATGTAGTCGGTGAGCATGTAGAGCTGGTACGAGCTGACGACGAAGTAGCCGAGGATCAGCAGGAACCGCGCCCCGAACGCCCAGGCGAAGTCGGGGTGGCGGCGCGGGTCGATCCAGAAGCCCCGGAAGAAGGCGCCCCATCGGAACGGGGCCACCGCGGCGTGCTTCGACGACCAGTCGCGGTTCACCACGGCGAACAGCAGCGCCGCCACGATCACGGCACCGCCGAACGCCGCGTAGCCGATGCCGATCTGCGCGGCGAACGCCCCGGCGAGCATGATGCCCACCGTCATGCCGACCTGCGTGCCGATACCGATCATCGCGCTCGCGCCGCCGCGCTTAGCCCGCGGGAACCTGTCGGCGGTGATGGCCGTCAGCGGAGCCTGGAAGAAGTTCAGCGCCACCTGGATGATGACCCAGAACACCGTGATCCAGAGGATGTCGGTCAACGAGCCCATTCCGAACAGGAAGATGCCGCCGATGATCGCGCCGAGCACCATCCACGGCACCCGGCGTCCGAACCGCGAGCGCGTGCGATCGCTCAACGCCCCGACGATCGGCTGCGCGAACAGCGTGAAGACGAAGGAGATCGTGGTCACGACGGCGAGGTTGCCGACCTTGTTCGCCTCGTCGATCATCAGCACCTGGCTGGGCAGCAGGATCGCGATGAGTCCGCCGTAGGTGGCGAACAGGGTCAGCGAGGCGATCAGCAAGCTGGGCAGCAGCCGCCGATTCGCGGGCGGACTCGCCGCCGGTTCCCCCGCGGCGGGCGGAACGGCGCGGATGGTGCCGGTCGGGGCGATTTCAGCGGCGGGGTCGAGCGGGGACACGGACATGTCGGCTCCTCGTTGAGCGTGATCGGGTCGGTGAGCGTGATCAGGTCAATACCATACGGTGTTTGGTATTCGTCGGACATGCTGACAGATCGTCGACTGTCCGCGCAAGCGTTTCACGAACGTTGTTTGGTTTTTGTGATCCGAGCGTGACGGTTACCCTGGAGCGATGGCTACACGGGGGGCATACGCGAAGGGCGTCGCCAAGCGCGAGGAGATCCTCGAGGCCGCACTCGCCGTCGTGGCCGAGCACGGCTACCGCAAGGCGTCGGTCCGGGAGATCGCGGACGCCGCCGGACTCAGCCCGGCGGGCCTGCTGCACTACTTCGGCAGCAAGGAGGAGCTGTTCGTCGCGATCCTCCGCGCCAGAGACGACCGCGACGAGCAGCAGTACGCCGGCGAAGACGCCTCGGCCGCGTTCCTCGCGGTCATCCGTCACAACGCATCCGTCCCCGGTCTCGTGCAGCTCTACGCGCAGTTGGCCGCCGAAGCCGGGGATCCTGCCCACCCCGCCCACGCCTACTTCCGCGAGCGCACCGAGCGTATCGAGACCTTCACCCGCGCTCAGCTCATCATCGACCAGGAACAGGGGCGGATCCGCGCCGACCTCGACCCGGCATGGGTCGTCCGCACCCTGCATGCCTTGGCCGATGGGCTGCAGGCTGCGTGGATGCTCGATCCCTCGCTCGACATGGCGGCAGAGATCGAGCGGTTCCTCGTGCTGCTCCGCCCCTCCTGACGGAACGGTCGCGGCTACTCCGGCCGAGTGTGGTTCAACGAAACGACGTCACCTCGGCGTGCGGCATCCGCGTCTTCATTATCCTGACGGCCTCGGGGTTGTCGTCGACCAGCACGGCGTCGCGTCCGAGGGCCGAGGCCACCGCTCCCGTCGTCCCACTGCCCGCGAAGAGGTCGAGCACACGGTCGCCAGGACGACTCGACGCCGTGACGATGCGCCGCAGGATCCCCTCGGGCTTCTGCGTGGGATAGCCGGTCTTCTCCCGACCGGTGGTGGGCACGATCGTGTGCCACCACACGTCGGTCGGCAGTTTGCCGCGCGCCGCCTTCTCGGCGGTGACGAGCCCCGGCGCCATGTACGGCTCGCGGTCGACCTCGTCCGAGTTGAACACGTACCCTCGAGGGTTCTTCACGTACACCAGGATCGTGTCGTGCTTGGTGGGCCAGCGGCTGCGCGACTTGGCGCCGTAGTCATACGCCCAGATCAGCTCGTTGAGGAAGCAGTCCCGCCCGAACACCGCGTCGAGCATGACCTTCGCGTAGTGCGCCTCCCTGTAGTCGAGGTGCAGGTACAGCGTGCCGTCGTCGGCGAGCAACCGCCAGGCCTCTTCGAGCCGTGGCATCAGGAACGAGCCGTAGTCGTCGAAGCGGTCGTCATAGGCGCGCAGCATCCCGCGCACCCGCTCGTAGGCGTGGCCGTGGAAGCCGTGCCGCACCTCGGTGTCAGCGGCCGGCGCGGTCTCTCCCGGCTCCGGTGAAGAACTCCGCAGATCCGTGCCGGTCACTCCCCCGAGGTCGTGGATCCCCGGGACCGGTTCCGTGGCCGGCACCGATTCTTGAGGAGTTGCCCACGTCCGCCGTGCGGTCACCACCTGACGCTCCTGCGTGCGGCCGGTGTTGAACGGCGGGTCCAGGTACACGAGCGTGAACGAACCGGAAGGCAGGGTCGCGGCGACGGCGAGGTTGTCGCCCTCGACGATCGTCACCGCACCCGGTACGAGCGGCTGCGGTACGACCGGCTCTGACACGGACACGGTGTCTGCCACGACGTCAGGGGTGTCCGCCGCAGGGGGGAGGTGAGGGGCCGGCGCCGTCACGGCACCCGATGCAGCCAGGCCTCGGTGGCGAACTTCGATTCGACGAGCGCCTCGGCGGCAGCGTACTCGTCGGCCGAGATCGACCCGGTCTCGGCGTCGGTCAGCGAGCGGAAGGTGTCCTTGAACCGTTCGATGATCTCCGCGCGCTCGAGGCCGGTCTGGCTGCGCAGCGGGTCGACGCGCTTGGCGGCAGAGGCGGTCCCCTTGTCGCTGAGCTTCTCCCGTCCGATGCGCAGCACCTCGGTCATCACCTGACCGTCGATGTCGTACGACAGGGTCGCATGGTGGAGCACTCCGCCGTTCGCCAACCGCTTCTGGGCGGCGCCGCCGATCTTGCCGGTCGGGCTCGCGATGTCGTTGAGCGGCTGGTAGACGGCATCGATGCCGAGCGAACGCAGCGCCTGCAGCACCCAGTCGTCGAGGAAGGCGTAGGAGTCGGCGAAGGTCATCCCCGCCACGAGTGAAGCCGGCACATACAGCGAGTAGGTGATGATCTGCCCCGCGGCCATGAGCATCGCCCCACCGCCCGAGATACGACGGACGACGTCGAATCCGTGCTTCGCAGCTCCCTCGGGGTCGACCTCGTTGCGGTACGACTGGAACGATCCGATCACCACGGCCGACTGGTCCCACTCCCAGATGCGCAGGGTGGGACGGCGACGCCCCTCGCCGACGCGGGAGGTGAGCACCTCGTCGAGCGCGAGGTTCATGCGTGGCGACGCAGCCTTCTCGTGCACGATCTCCCAGTCGAAGTCGCGCCACCCAGGGGCGGTCACGAGTGCGCGACGCACCGCGGTTCCGACGGCCTCCGGTGTGAACCCGAGCAGCTGGGCCCCGTCGGGCAGCGCGGCGCGGACGGCTGCGGCGATCGCCGTCGCGTCCGATTCCACGGGCAGTCCGTCGACGGCGGCGTTGATGTCGTCCAGCGCCGAGTCGGGCTCGAGGAAGAAGTCGCCGGCGAGCCGGAAGCGGGAGATCCGGTCGTCCTCGATCTCGAGGTCGACGACGACGAGCTTTCCACCTGGGACCTTGTATTCACCGTGCACGGTTCCAGCTTAAGGCGCGCGGCCCCTGTCACGGCGGGTCAGCCTCCGAGCACGACGACGCGCTCACCCGCGCGGATCGGGGTCGAGTATCGATTCCCGGCGGGCGGCAGCGGGCACACGAACTGGTCGGAGAATGCGCACGGCGGCAGATAGGCGCGGTTGAAGTCGATCACGGCAGTGCCGTCCACGGCCGGTTCGTCGACCGGAAGGAACCGGAAGCGGTAGGTCTCGAGGCCGTTCGTCCCGTCTGCGAACACCGCGCTCAGCCCGCCCTGAGCACCTCGGGTCACGGTGAGCGTCTGCGGCG
>NZ_QOAY01000164.1:0-1482 GCF_003314775.1 Microbacterium sp. H6
CGGGCCTGGTAGGCCTGGTGGGCCTGGTGGGTCGGTCCGGGGAGGGTGGCTTTCGGGATACCGGTCTCACCAGCATGCGATCGAACAAATCTTCGAATCTCGGCACGATCCGCGATAAAATGAAGCATGTCCAGATTGACCGCGTTGCACGAGGCGATGTCCCGCCTCGATGAGGCGTGGTCGGATGCCGACGACTCCGGAGACCTGTCGCGCGAGCAGTTGATGGTGGTGAGCGAGTCGATCGGGGTGCTGCGGCGTCGGTTGGATGCCGTGCATGTCTCGGTGGCGGCGTGCATATCGCGTGAGTCGCGTCCAGAGCTCGGCGCGGAGAGCCTGGCGAAGCAGCAGGGCTACCGCAATCCGGCGACGCTGATCGCGGCTGCGACGGGAGTGTCGACGGGCGATGCCTCGCGCCTCGTCAAGGTGGGCGAAGCGACTGCACCCCGCAGCGACCTCCTGGGCGCCCCTCTGCCGGCGAAGTACCCGTCGGTGAGTACGGCACTCGACTCGGGTGCGCTCGGCGCCCCGGCCGCCGCGGTGATCATCGCGCTCCTCGATCGCTGTCGGATCGCCGCGGGAGCGGAGCGTATCGCCGAAGGCGAGCGGGTGCTGGCGGAGAAAGCGGCGGGTTTGGCGCTCGACGATGTGCGCAAGCTCGTGGTCCGCGCGGAAGCATGGCTCGACCCGGACGGTCTGGAGCCCAGGGAGGACGAACGGCGCAACAGACGTGCGCTATCGCTGTTCGAGCGTGACGGCATGGTGCATCTGAACGCGGTGCTCGACGTCGAGACCGCGGCTCCGGTGGTCACCGCGATCCGGGGGTACGTGACCGCCGCGTTCGCCGCGCGAAAAGATGCGCCCGACGAGGGTGCGCCCGATGCGGACCGCCGGACGGTGCCGATGATCCAAGCTGATGCTCTGGCGGTGTTCTGTGCGCACGTGCTCGGGTGCGAGCAGCGGGTGCCGGTAGCGGGTGCGACGGTGATCGTGCGGATGAACCTCGACGATCTGGAAGCCGGCACGGGGTCGGCGACCCTGGATGGTGTCGATCACCCGGTCAGCGTCGGAGCTGCGCGCAGGATGGCGGCCGGTGGCGGTGTGATCCCGTGCGTTCTCGGTGGCGACAGCGAGATCCTCGAATGGGGTCGGGAGAAGCGGCTGTTCACCCGCGCACAACGGCTGGCGCTGGTGGAGCGCGACGGGGGATGCGCGATGTGCGGATTGCCGCCCGAGATGACGAAGGCCCATCACATCCGCTGGTGGAAACGAGATCACGGGCCGACCGACCTCTCCAACGGGGTACTGCTGTGCGAAACGTGTCACCACCGCATCCACGACAACGGGTGGGAGATCCGTATCGACGATGCCGGGAGTATGAGTAGGAGTGGGGGCGGGAGTAGGAGGGGGACTGGGAGCGGCGCGCGGGTGTGGTTCATTCCGCCGCGATACGTCGATCCTGCGCAGACCCCGAGGCTCGGCGGT
>NZ_QOAY01000164.1:1678-7444 GCF_003314775.1 Microbacterium sp. H6
CTCCGTCTTACGGCACCGGTCGGCCCCACCTGAGGAGTGTGATGAGGGCGGCTGTGCTCTTGAGGCTCAGCGGCGCCCGTTGACAGCTGGCCTGCCCACTCCGGCGCTGCCTACTCCTGCCCTGCCCACTCCGGCGCTACCCACTCCTGCCCTAACCACTCCTGCCCTGCCCACTCCGGCGCTACCCACTCCTGCCCTAACCACTCCTGCCCTGCCCACTCCTGCCCTGCGCAGACGGTCGGCGATCAGGATGCCGAGGGCGGTGCCGCCGACGCAGCTGGCGATCGTCACGGCGAAGAAGGCGACCTGGGCGAAGAGAGACATGGATCCGAGATCGAACCAGGCCCACGCCGAGATCGGGTAGACGACGCCCACGACGACGGCGCCGACGTAGTGCATCCACGTTCCCCAGTAGCGCCAGAGCACGAACAGGAACGGCAGCTCCGTGAACGCCGCCCACCAGAGATTCGTCAGCACGCTGCTGAAACCGTACCCGGAGAACGGGACCATCACGAGGCCGGCGATCAGCGCGACGAGGAGTCCGACCAGCGGCTTCCGCAGCAGCCTCAGCGCGATCACGGACGACAACAGCCACAGGCCGGCGAGGGCCATGCCGACGAAGGGCAGCGGCCCGGTCAGCAGCGTCGAGAACCAGTTCATCGGCGCGAGCAGCACCGCCCCGGCGACGCCGAGCGCGGCACAGGTCAGCAGGATGGCGGTGGGGAAGCGGAATCGTCCACCGGCGACTGACGCGCGATGTCCGGCTGCTGCTGCTGCGGGAGCATCTCCCACTGATCCCCTGGAGGCGAGGCCATCGGCTGCATCCGTTCCGCTCACGCGAGGGGCTCCGCTGCAGCGTCGCGCGCGGCCTTCGAGGCGGGTGATGAGGCGCCGATCTTCCAGTAGCCGCAGAAGCTCACGGCATTCTTGTCGACCCCGCGTGTGCCAACGAGATGCTTGCGCGCCCCTGAGGCGAGTGCCTGCTCGCCCGCCGCATACGCGTGGAACGGCGCATCCGGCAGGGCAGCGCGTGCCAGCGTCTCCAGGGCGAGCGCCCCGGGAGCGATGCCATGCGGCCGCACGATCCACACGACCTCGACGCCCGAGGGATGCGTGAACGCGAGAGCGTCGTCGTCGCTCGGCACCTCCACGATCGCGGTGCCCGTCGCAGTGGCAGGCAGCGAGGCGCAGATGGAGGAGATCGCGGGCAGGGCGGTCTCGTCGCCGACCAGCACGACCCGCTCCACCCCGCGCTGCGGGTTGAACGTGAGGCCTTCGTCGATGATCAGCACGTGCTCGCCAGGCTCGCAGGTCTCCGCCCATCGCGACGCGGGGCCGGCGGTGCCGTCCGTGGCCGAGCCGTGCAGCACGAAGTCGACGTCGATCTCGGCGCCGGCCTCCGCGGTCGCCGGACGGTACGCGCGCACGCTGTAGTTGCGCATCACCGGACGCTCACCGTCGGGGATGCGCAGGAACTTCAGGTACCCGAACACCTTGTTCGCCTTCGCCGGCACCCGGTCGAGCCCGGCATCCCCTCCGATCGGCAGGAACAATCGGAACCACTGGTCGAACCCCATCGGCCGGAACTTCTCGATCTCGCCACCGCCGAGCGTCACCCGGATCCAGTGCGCCGAGAGCTGCTCCGTGCGCAGCACCGTCAGGTGGAGGAGTTCGGACGACTCGGGCTTGACCATCTTGCTGAACGCCATCAGGACGCCTTTCAGGGAAGCTGCCAGGGGAAGAAGACGACGAAGATGGCTGCAGAGGCCAGCAGGGTCGCGACCGTGAAGACGGTGTCTCGCGTCCGGAACGGGACCAGGTGCCGCTCGGTGCGCGTCGGATGTGCACCGAACGCCCGCGAGTCCATCGCCAACGCGACGCGCTCGGCGTGGCGGATCGCGCCGGCGAGCAGCGGCACGATGTACCCCCACCCCCGGGCGATGCGCGCGAACGGACCGCGACCGCCGTGATACCCGCGCACCCGATGGGCCGCCCTGATCACGGAGAGCTCATGCCCGAACCGCGGCACGAAACGGAAGGCCGCCAAGGCCGTGTAGCCGATCCGATACGGTACCCGCAGCTGCTGCACACTGGCCCGCACCAGGTCGGGCCCGCTGGTGGTGAGCCCGCCGACGAGCGCGAGAGCGACGATCGAGCCGAGCCGCAGCGCTGTCGCGAAGCCGAGGAGCAGGGCCCCGCTGTAGAGCGTCCAGTCCCCGATGCGCACGACCGGAGTGGAGTCGTGGACCAGTCCGGTGTCGACCCACAGGGAGAAGCCGATGCCGATCAGGAGCATCCCGGCGGGGAGAGCGAGCAGCAGCAGGGCGAGGAGCCGCACGGTGAGACGCGCGCCGACCAGGATCAGCGCATAGGCGAGCACCAGGAACGCGGCGGGGGTCGCCAGATCCCGTACGAAGACGAGCAGCACCATCGCTGGTGCGAAGCCGGCGACTTTCGCGAGCGGATTCAGTGTGTAGAGGAACTGCCGGCGCGACGTCGCCGTCATGCGTGCATAGGGGTCGAACGTCGTCGCGGTCATGAGCTCACCCCGAGGCCGGCGGACGCCAGCACGCGTTGCAGGGCCGGCAGCTGCAGCCCTGCATCCGTGAACAGCAGTTCGTCCTGCAGGAGCGCGGCGGTGGGCCCGGTCGCCCGCACCCGACCCTCGGCGAGGAGCACGACGTGGCTGGCGTGCTCGGCCACCAACTGCAGGTCGTGCGTGACGATCAGGATGGTCGTCCCGTCCGCGCGCAGCTCCTGCAGCAGATCGAGCAGCTCAGCGGCTCTCGCACGGTCCTGTCCGAAGGTCGGCTCATCGAGCGCCAGCACACGGGGCCGGGTGATCAGCGCCGTGCCCACCGACAGGCGCCGCTTCTCACCGCCCGAGAGCAAGAACGGATGCACGTCCGTCTTGTGCTCGAGTCCGAAGCGCGTGAGCATCTCGTCGACTCTCGCCGTGATCTCGGCGTCGGGCACATGGCGCAGCCGCAGCCCATGGGCGAGCTCGTCGAACACCGTCGGGGCGATGAACTGGTGCTCGGGATTCTGGAACACGAACCCGATCCGTGCGGCGAGGTCGCGGGGAGACGCGGTCCCCGGGTCGATGCCGTCGACCGACACCTGTCCACGCGGTGGCGGTACGACGCCCGCGAGTGCCTGGATCAGCGTGGTCTTGCCCGCCCCGTTCGCACCCACGATTGCCGTGAGACTGCCGGGGGCAAGGTCGAGGTCGACACTGTGGAGGATCTCGGCACGACGCCGGCGCACCGTCAGCTCTCGCGCGCGGATGATCGGCTCGACCCGTGTCGTGGCGTCGCTCTTCGTCGTCGAGGCGGACGACGTCGTGCGGCTCGACGACGTCGTCTGGCTCGATGGCAGGGACGAGACCGGCTGACCTTCGAGTGCGACGGCGAGTTCCGGGGGAGACAGCGGCAGCGGATCGAGTGTGAACCCCTGACCCCGGAGTCGGAGCGCCGTCAGGGTGGCGGCCGGAACCCACACGCCCATCCGGACCAGCTCGTCGGCGTTCTCGCGGATGATCTCGGCCGCCGGTCCGTCGAAAGCCACCCGACCCTCGCGGTCGAGCACGATCGTCCGCGTGACGAACGACATAGCCGCATCGAGGTTGTGCTCCACGAGCAGGATGGCGCGGTCACCCGCAGCGACCACCTCAGCGAGCGCGGCGTACACGTCGTCGATGCCCTGGGCATCGAGGTTCGCGGTCGGTTCGTCGAGCACGATGAGGGGTGAGCCCATCGCGAGGGCACCGGCGATCGCGAGTCGCTGCCGTCCGCCGCCGGAGAGGTGGTCGGGGTTCACCGTGCGCCGTTCCCAGAGCCCGACGCGGCGCAGTGCCTCCTCGACGCGACTCTCCACCACGTCGAGCGGCAGTCGCAGGTTCTCGGGGCCGAACGCGACCTCGTCGTACACACTGCCGGTGACGATCTGCGCATCGGGGTCTTGGAACACCATCGCCACGCGGGTGCTCAGCGTCGCGGTCGGAGCGCTCGCCGTGTCGATGCCGCCGGCCTCCACCGTGCCGATCATGGCTGTGGGGAGGGCGTGCGGGATGAGCCCGTTGAGGGCGAGGGTGAGCGTCGACTTGCCCGAACCGGAGGGCCCGAGCAGGAGCACGACCTCTCCTGCATCGATGTCGAAGGTCACATCACGCGGAGAGGGGTGCGCCGCATCGGCGTGGGTGAGGGAGAGGTCACGCACGCTCAGCAGGGGCGCGGATGGGCGCACGGCGGAGTCCCGGGTCGGCGGATCGTACCCTTCTAACTTAGCTGAGCCTTACCTGATTATCCACGCGCACAGAAGCCCTCCGGCGGATGACATCGATCATCCGGTGGACGGACGTGGAGCGGCCGAAGAACCGGCATCGTCGTAGAGGCGCCGACCGGGCGCCGCAGGAACGAGGGAGCACCGTGCCACAAGACACGAACACGCACACGATCGCCCGACCGCACCGTACGGCGCGGAGGGAGCAGCCGACGCCTCCACCCGAGTCGGATGCGGCACGTCGTCGCGGCGAGCTCGGCCGGATGGTCGGCATCGACTTCGCGCGCTTCCTGGCGATCATCGGCATGTTCTGCGCCCACCTGCTCCCGCCGGCCGGCCTGCCAGGCCACGTCGAAGGCGTGTCGACCATCGTCGACGGGAACGCCTCGACCCTGTTCGCCGTCGTCGGCGGGATCAGCGTCGTGCTCGCCACCCGCTCCTACCTGGAACGCGGCCACGTCGCCGCCGCACGGTGGGCGATGGCTGTGCGGGGTGTGCTCGTCATCCTCATCGGGGCGACGCTCGCCCTGGCGCCGGGAAGCATCGTGGTCGTCCTCGTCTACTTCGGTGTCGCCATGCTGTGCAGTATCCCGTTCCTCAGGGTGAGTCCGCGCTGGTTGCTCGTCTCCGCGGCGATCCTCGCGATCGCGGGGCCGATCCTCAACGCCTTCCTGCGACAGGCCCTGGGGGTCATCGGTGAGGGCGGCGGAGTGTCCTGGCCGCAGTGGGGGGAGCCGGCCGTGGCGCTGCGCGCGATCTTCGTCACCGGCACCTATCCCGTCGTGACCTGGATCGTCTACGTTCTCGTCGGGATGGCCGTCGCCACACTGCTGATCGCCGCTCGGCGCAACGGGACGGAGAAGCGATTCCTCGCGTGGACGGCCGGCATCGGCGCCTTCCTCGCCGTGTTCGCCGTGTCGACCAGCGCCCTCGTCTACGAGTTCTTCGGGCGCGCGGTCCTCGTCGCGACCCTGCCGCCCGAGGCGGCTGCCGCCACCGAGAGCATCATCGGCACGCCGGGCTTCGGCGCTCCACTCTCTCCGCAGTGGTGGGCGCTCGTGCTGCAGACGCCGCACACGGGGACGACCCTCGACATCCTGCGCGGGGTCGGCATCGCACTCTTCGTCATCGCGAGCATGCTGTTCCTCGCCGGAGTCCTCCCCAAGTCCGCGCTTCGCGTGCTCGAGCCCGTCAGGGCGGCGGGGGCCGCTCCGCTCACGGTCTACACGGTGCACGTGCTCGCCGCGGCGGCCACCTCGTTCGTGCTGCTCTCCGGTGCGGTCGACGCGTCGACGGATCTCCCGTGGTGGTACCTGGGGCCGGCGATCCTCGGTGTCCACATCCTTGGCGCGATCGTCATCGGCGCGATCCTGGCGGCGCTGAAGCGTCGCGGTCCACTCGAGGCGCTCGTGAGCTCGGTTTCGGGCGCCGTCGCGCGGCGGCTGGGCGGAGTGCCTAGCGGCGGGCGACGCCGGCGCGGCTGAG
>NZ_QOAY01000164.1:7518-14498 GCF_003314775.1 Microbacterium sp. H6
GAGGTAGAGGATCTGCGCCCACAGCGGCATCACCGAGAGGTGGGCGGCGAAGAACACCACGACCGCCACGAAGACGCCGATGATCGCCGCCGAGAGGAAGAAGCGCCACGGGCCCCAGGAGCGGTAGCGGGTGAGGGCGGCCACCCCCTCCTGGATCAGGCCGAACAGCAGAGCGGTGCCGATGAACCGCAGCGCCCAGGCCGGGTTGAAGGCGCTCGCGATCAGAGCGGCGAACACATGGGTGATCAGCGCGACGAGCGGGAGGCGCAGCACCTCCTGCGCGATGATGCCCGGCAGCACGTGCGAGCCGAGGACCAGGCCGTAGAGGAACAGCAGGGGGCTCGCCAGCAGCACCGGAGTCACCCACCCGGCTATACCGGCGAGGATGCCCGTGGCGACCCCGATGGCCGCGCATACGAGCAGGACGCGGGTCGTCAGGACAGAGGTGCGGGCCACCTCTCCAGCTTACTGTCGACGTATCGCGAGGGCGGCCGTGGATAACCCTGGCCGATCGGCGAATGCCGGGTGACCGATCGGCCAGACTTCCTGAGAATCGCCAGGGTCGGGCATATGTTGGCCGCGGTGCAGCAAGAGGGCCGCACCGTGATCATCGGGAGCACCACATGGGTCGAACACCCCTCCGGATGGCGGCAGCCACCACCCTGGCCACGCTGTTCATCGCATCGACGGCAACCGCGGGCTACGCGACGGAGGAGGTGACGCACCCCGTCCCCGTCGCAGGCACACCAGGGCACTACATCGTGGTGATGAAGTCGGATCCGCTCGCCACCTACGAGGGCGACGTCAAGGGTCTGAAGGCCACCAAGCCCGCCGAAGGCGACCAGCTCGAGACGCAGTCGCAGGATTCGCAGCGCTACGTCGAACATCTCCAGACCGAGCAGGAAGACCTCGTCAGCGACATCGGGGTCACGCCGGACACCACCTATCAGGTCGTCCTCAACGGCTTCAGCGCCGACCTCAGCGGCGAGCAGGTCGATGCGCTCCGCGCCTCGAAGGACGTCCTCGGCGTCTACCCGGATGAGATCCGTCACCCCGACGCGCAGAGCTCGACCGACTACCTCGGCCTCGGCGACGACCGCAAGGGCAAGGGCGGAGTGTGGCAGCAGACCGGAGGGGTCGCGACCGCCGGAGAGGGCGTCGTCATCGGTGTGATCGACACCGGCATCGCCCCCGAGCACCCCTCCTTCGAGGGGAAGAAGATCAAGAAGCAGAAGAAGCAGCACAACCGCAACAAGGGCGGGCAGCCCTACACCGACGGCACCTACGTCTACTTCGACAAGTCCGACGGCGGGCAGTTCCAGGCCGCGATGGTCGAGGGTCAGGACTGGGACACCAGCGACTACTCCTCGAAGCTCATCGGCGGACAGTACTTCTACGCCGGGGCCGAGGCCGCCGGCTTCGACTTCCAGTACGACTACCTCTCGCCGCGTGACGGCGACGGCCACGGCTCGCACACCGCGAGCACGGCGGCGGGCAACTTCAAGGTCAAGGCCAGCATCGAGAACGTCGATTTCGGCACGATCTCGGGTGTCGCCCCGGCAGCGAAGATCTCGGCGTACAAGGCCTGCTACGTCGGCCCCGACACGACGGTCACCACCGACGACATCTGCGCGCAGAGCGACCTGATCGCCGCGATCGACCAGGCCGTCGCCGACGGTGTCGACGTGATCAACTACTCCATCGGCGGCGGAGCTGCGAGCACCGTGATGGCTCCGGAGGACCTCGCGTTCTTCAACGCCGCAGCAGCAGGCGTCTTCGTGGCGACGAGCGCCGGCAACGACGGACCTGACCCGGTCACGGCCGACCACGCCTCGCCCTGGTACACCACGGTGGCCGCATCGACCATCCCGACCTGGGAGGGCACCGTGCAGTTCGACGGGTTCGCGCAGGCCGGAGCCTCGGTGAGCGTGCCGTTCGGTCAGAAGGTCACCGGCCCGTCGATCGCCGCAGTCGACGCCGCGGCGGCGGGCGCCGTCACCCCGCAGCTCTGCCTGCCCGGCACCCTCGATCCTGCCAAGGTCGCCGGACACATCGTGGTCTGCGACCGTGGCAGCAACGCCCGCGCCGAGAAGTCGCAGGTCGTGAAGGACGCCGGCGGCATGGGCATGGTGCTCGTGAACGTGCCCGGCGGCGCCGACTCGCTCGACAACGACTTCCACGCGGTGCCGACCGTGCACCTGAACGCCGTGCACCGCGCGGCCGTGCTCGCGTATGTGCAGGGCGGCGTGGATCGTCCCATCACCCTCGTGGGTGAGAACACCACCGGCGTCGTCACCCCGACCCCGCAGATCGCGGGCTTCTCGAGCCGCGGGCCCATGCTGGCCGACGGCAGCGACGTGATGAAGCCGGATGTCGCGGCTCCCGGTGTCGCGATCCTCGCGGCGACCGAGAACGCTCCGGGGGAGAAGCCGACGTTCGGCATCCTCTCCGGCACGTCGATGGCCTCCCCGCACGTGGCCGGCCTCGCCGCGCTCTACCTCGGCGAGCACCCCAAGGCGACGCCAGCGGAGATCAAGTCGGCGATGATGACCACCGCCTACGACACCGTGCTGCCCGACGGATCGAAGAACACGAATCCGTTCGAGCAGGGTGCAGGCCAGGTCGACCCGAAGCGCTACCTGAACCCGGGTCTGCTCTACCTCAACGGTGTGAAGGACTGGGCGGCGTTCCTCGACGGGAAGGGACTGTCGGACTTCCCCGGCATCGACCCCATCGACGGCAGCGATCTGAACCAGGCGTCGATCTCGATCGGCTCCCTGACCAGCGCACAGACCGTCACCCGCACGGTGACCTCGACCGAGAAGGGCACCTTCACGGCCAAGGCCTCGGTGCCCGGAGTGAACGTCAAGGTCACGCCGCAGCAGTTGAAGTTCGACCGTCCGGGCCAGACCAAGACGTTCACGGTGACCTTCGACAACGCCACGGCTCCGGTGGAGCAGTGGGCCACCGGTTCGCTCACCTGGACGAGTGCGAAGAACTCGGTGCGCTCGCCGATCGCGCTGTTCCCGGTCACGGCCGATGCGCCGGCCGAGGTCACGGGCAGTGGCGTCGACGGCAGCACCGCTGTCGAGATCACCCCCGGTCTCACCGGTGACCTCGCGCTCGGACTCTCGGGTCTGACGCCGTTCGAACTGCTCGCCGACGCGGACAACCCCGTCGAGGGGCACTCGGGTGACGAGAAGTCGGGCGACGCCAACAAGGACGTCTCGTGGATCGTGAACGTACCCGAGGGCACGACCCTCTCGCGTTTCGACCTCGATTCGTCGGACGACAAGGGCAGCGACCTCGACCTCACCGTGTACCGGGTGGTGAGCCCGGACGACCTGCAGTACTACGAGCGCTGGCGTTCGGCCACCGGCTCGGCGGACGAACAGGTCACGATCCCGTCGCCTAAGGCCGGAACCTACCTGGTGGTGGCGAACATCTACTCGACGACGGGCGCGATGACGTGGGACATGACCTACGCCAACGTGCTGGCCGACGGCGAGGGTGACCTCACGGCAACGCCGAACCCGCTCGCCGCGGTGCGCGGCAAGAAGACGTCGTACAACCTCGGCTGGACCGGCCTGACCGCCGGCACCCGCTACCTCGGGGTCGTGCAGTACGGCGAATCCGACGTGCGCACCGTCCTGACGGTCGACGTGCCGGCGGCGAAGGCTCCGGAGACTCCGGCGCCCGAGACGAAGGCACCGGAGGCCCCGGCACCGGAGACGAAGGCACCGGAGACCCCGGCACCGGAGACCCCGGCACCCGAGGCATCACGGACGGGCGCGCCTCCGACGAGTGCGCCGGAGACGGCGAAGCCGGAGTAGCCCCTCCACACACACACGATGCCCCGCGGTCTCCCTTCCGCGGGGCGTCGTGTGCGTGGCGCTCGGAAACAGGCGATCCCGCGGAGACAGGCCGATTCGCGAGGCAGCCGCCTGATGTGGCGGGAGGGCCTGATGCGGCGGGGCGAACGGACATCCCCGGTATCCGTTCATCGCGCCATCCGCGCCGCTCGTCGCAGCAACCGCGGCGAGCGGTCATGTCGGGAGCGGGATCTTCCTAACGTGGGGGAACGCAACGTCGCGTATCCCGAGGAGACCCCCATGACCGCACCTTCGTCGCGCCGCCGCGACGGCGCCGGACTCGTCGACGACGAGCCCATCATCGTCACCGACCCGAACCTCCCTCCCGTGGCCCTCACCGAAGAGCACCACGAGAAGGCGAACCGCTGGACCCTGCCGAAGATCATCCTGTGGGCCGCGATCGCCCTGCTGGGTGCCGTCGCCTGGACCATGCTCGCGATCGTCCGCGGCGAGACGGTCAACGCGATCTGGTTCGTGTTCGCCGCGGTCTGCACGTACCTGATCGGCTACCGGTTCTACTCCAAGGTGATCGAGAAGTACATCACCCGACCCGATGACCGCCGGGCCACCCCCGCCGAGGTGAAGCAGGACGGCAAGGACTACGTCCCCACCGACCGCCGGGTGCTCTACGGTCACCACTTCGCCGCGATCGCCGGTGCCGGCCCGCTCGTCGGCCCCGTGCTCGCGGCGCAGATGGGGTACCTCCCCGGCACGATCTGGATCATCGTCGGCGTCGTGCTCGCAGGCGCCGTGCAGGACTACACGGTGCTCTTCTTCTCGATGCGACGCGGTGGTCGCACGATCGGGCAGATGGCCCGTCAGGAACTCGGCAAGATCGGTGGAACCGCCGCGATCATCGCCTCGCTGCTGATCATGCTGATCATCGTCGCGATCCTCGCCCTCGTCGTCGTCAACGCGCTCGGGGAGAGCCCGTGGGGCGTCTTCTCGGTCGCGATGACCATCCCGATCGCGTTGTTCATGGGCGTGTACCTGCGCTACCTGCGCCCGGGCAAGGTGACCGAGGTCTCGATCATCGGCTTCGTGCTGCTCATGGCCGCGATCATCGGCGGGGGCTGGGTCGCCGGCACCGAGTGGGGCCAGGCGATCTTCCACCTCGACCGCACCACGATCGCCTGGGGCATCATCATCTACGGCTTCATCGCCGCGGTGCTCCCGGTGTGGCTGCTGCTCGCCCCCCGCGACTACCTGTCGACCTTCATGAAGATCGGCGTGATCGTGATGCTCGCCGGGGCCATCGTGCTGGTCCGTCCCGAGATCACCGTCCCCGCCATCAGCATCTTCGGTGAGAACGGCATGGGGCCGGTGTTCGCCGGTCCGCTGTTCCCCTTCCTGTTCGTCACGATCGCCTGCGGAGCGCTGTCGGGCTTCCACGCCCTGATCGCCTCCGGCACCACCCCGAAGCTCATCGAGAAGGAGCGTCAGACGCGCTTCATCGGCTACGGCGGCATGCTCATGGAGTCGTTCGTCGCGATCATGGCACTCGTCGCCGCGATCTCCATCGACCAGGGCATCTACTTCGCGATGAACGCACCGACCGCCGCCACAGGGGGCACGGTCGAGGGGGCCGTGGCCTTCGTGAACTCGCTCGGCCTGACGGGGGTGAACCTGACGCCCGACATGCTCACAGGCACGGCAGCGGCTGTCGGGGAGGAGTCGATCGTCTCGCGCACCGGTGGTGCCCCCACCCTGGCGCTCGGCCTCGCGCACATCATGCAACAGGCTCTCGGTGGCCAGGCCCTCATGGCGTTCTGGTACCACTTCGCGATCATGTTCGAGGCGCTGTTCATCCTCACGGCCGTCGATGCAGGAACCCGCGTCGCCCGGTTCATGCTGCAGGACTCGATCGGCGCCTGGTTCCCCAAGTTCCGCGACGTCTCCTGGCGCCCCGGGGTGTGGATCTGCACCGCGATCATGGTGGCCGGCTGGGGAGCGATCCTCATCCTCGGCGTCACCGACCCGCTCGGCGGCATCAACACCTTCTTCCCGCTGTTCGGCATCGCCAACCAGCTGCTCGCCGCGATCGCGCTCGCCGTGGTGATGGCCATCGTCGCCAAGCGCGGCAAGAGCTACATCAAGTGGCTGTGGATCATCGGGCTGCCTCTGGCCTTCACCGCGGTGGTCACGATCACGGCGTCGCTGTACAAGATCGCCTCTCCCGTGCCGGCCATCGGCTATTGGGCGAATCACTTCCGCTACGTCGCCGCCCGCGACAGCGGAGACACCTCGCTCGGCGAGCCGGCGGTGCTCGATGCGGTCATCCGCAACACCGCCGTGCAGGGCACGCTGTCGATCATCTTCGTGACCCTGGCGATCATCGTGATGGTGGCGGCCGTGATCGTCACGATCAGGGCGATCCGCAACGGTGGTGGCGAGAACACCGAGGACGCACCCGTGGCCTCGCGCCGCTTCGCCCCGGCCGGGTTCCTGCCCAGCGCCGAAGAACGCGAGCTCGAGAAGCAGTGGGAGCCGATCCTCGCCGACGAGCGCAAGGCGTCGACCCACTGATGTCGAGACACTGAGATGGCTGACACCACGAGTCGGACGGATGCCGCGACCACCCTCCTGCGGACGCTGCTCAGCGCCGCGGTGCGGGCCGGCCGCGGCATCCGCTGGTACATCACGACCCTGATGGGCGACAGCGCCTACGCGACGTACGTCGCCCATCACGGTCGCGTGCATCCCGGCGAGGAGCCGCTGACCGAGCGGCAGTTCTGGCGGCAGCGGATGGACGACCAGGATCGCAACCCCGGTGCCCGCTGCTGCTGAGGCGTGCGCGGCTCCGTAGGCTGAACCCATGACCGACGTCGTTCTCGCAGCGATCCTCGGCGTGCTCGGCGGCATCGTCCTCTCGGTGCTCCTCCTGCTCGCACGTCGACTCGCCCGCGGCGCCGCCGAGCTGGGGAGCGACGCCGAACAGGCCGCCCTCACCGTGCTGCATCAGGCGAGTCTGGCGGCACCGCATCTGCGCGCTGGACTGTCCGCCCCCGACGTCGTCAAGGCCGCGCGTCACCTGCGGGTGCTCCTCGGCAGCGCGGCGGTCGCGATCGTCAGCGCCGAGGGCACGGTGTCGTTCGACGGGCCGTCCGA
>NZ_QOAY01000146.1:0-252 GCF_003314775.1 Microbacterium sp. H6
GGTCCGCTCCGTCCCTCGCCTGGCTCGGGCTCGTCCCCTTCGCCGCCTATGTCGTGCTCTTCCTCGCGGTGCCGACGATCCTGGCCATCGGCTCCGGCTTCTTCACCAAGGACGGCTCCTTCACCTGGACCAACATGTCGGCCCTCGCCGACCCGGTCGTGCTCGACACCTTCGCCAACTCGGCCGGCCTCTCGTTGCTCACCGCCGTGGTCGGGGCGCTCGTCGGCGCCCTCGTCTGCTACGCGCTCCTCG
>NZ_QOAY01000146.1:281-13455 GCF_003314775.1 Microbacterium sp. H6
CATGGACCCCGAAGGCCGCACCCGCTCGGCCGTGGATGCCGCCGCGGGTGTGCTCGCGCAGTTCGGCGGCGTCATGCTCGCCTTCGCCTTCATCGCGACCATCGGCATCCAGGGCGTCGTCACCGTGTTCCTGAAGGACACCTTCGGCGTGAACATCTTCGAGAACGGCACCTGGCTCTACGAGCTGCCCGGCCTCGTACTCCCCTACTTCTACTTCCAGATCCCCCTCATGGTCATCACCTTCATGCCGGCCCTCGCGGCCCTCAAGCCGCAGTGGGCCGAAGCCAACCTCACTCTCGGCGGTACCCGCGCGAGCTTCTGGCTCCGCATCGGCATCCCCGTGCTCGCGCCCTCGTTCCTCGCCAGCCTGCTGCTGCTGTTCGCGAACGCGTTCTCGTCGTACGCCACCGCCGCCGCTCTCGCCAGCCAGGGTGCCCAGATCGTGCCGCTGCAGATCCGCACGGCGCTCACGAGCGAGACGGTGCTCGGTCGGGAGAATCTCGCCGGCGCGCTTGCGCTCGGCATGATCGTGATCGTCGGAGTCGTGATGGCCCTGTACTCCCTCGTGCAGCGACGCGCGGCGAGGTGGCAGTCGTGAACCGGCTCGGCCCCTCCCGCACGACCCGGTGGGTGATCGGCGTCCTCGTGGGTGCGTTCTTCGCGGTGCCCCTGGTGTCGACGTTCCTCTTCACACTGCGCGACCCCGCCGGCGGACTCTCCTTCGCCCGCTGGATCGCGTTGTTCGACCCGGCGGCCGCAGCCACCCTCAAGCCGATCTGGACCGGTCTCGGCAACTCGCTGGTACTCGCCGTGGTGACTGTCGCCATCGTGCTGCTGCTGCTCGCCCCGACCATGATCCTGGTGAACCTGCGCTTCCCGAAGCTCAAGCCTGCCTTCGAGTTCGCGGTGCTGCTGCCGATCTCGATCCCCGCCATCGTGCTCGTGGTCGGCCTCGCACCGATCTACCTCCAGATCGGGCGGGCCCTCGGCACGGGCACCTGGACTCTCGCCTTCGCCTACGGGATCACCGTGCTGCCGTTCGCATTCCGCTCCATCCAGGCATCGATCGATGCGGCCGATCTCCGGACGCTCTCGGAAGCCGCGCGGTCCCTCGGCGCGAGCTGGCCGACCGTGGTGCTGAAGGTGCTCGCCCCGAACCTCCGACAGGGGCTGCTTGCCGCGTCCCTCATCTCCATCGCCGTGGTGCTCGGAGAGTTCACGATCGCCTCGCTCCTGAACCGCCAGGTGTTCCAGACGGCCATGGTCGTGGTGAACAAACAGGACCCCTACGCGCCGGCCATCTTCACGCTGCTCGCGCTGGTGTTCGTCTTCCTCCTGCTCCTCGTCATCGGCCGCGTCGCCCGCGGCACCGGAAAGGCCCGCTCATGACCGTCGACCACGCGCTGCCGCGCACCAAGGACAATCTGCTGCTCGCCGAGGCGGGCGAAGGCACCCGTGTCGAGCTGCGGGGCATCGTCAAGAGCTACGCGGGCAACCGGGTGCTCCACGGGGTCGACCTCGACATCGCCCCCGGCGAGTTCGTCTCACTCCTCGGGCCCTCCGGGTGCGGCAAGACCACGTTGCTGCGTGTGCTCGCCGGTCTCGAAGGCGCAGACGAAGGCGCCGTGCTGCTGGGTGGCGGCGATGTGTCGCGAGTGCCCACGAACAAGCGCGACATCGGCATGGTCTTCCAGTCGTACTCGCTCTTCCCGCACCTACGGGTGGCCGAGAACACCGCATTCGGCTTGCGGCGACGCGGCGTCGGCAAGGCGGAGGCCTCACGGCGCGCGGTCGACGCCCTCGCCCTGGTCGGCCTCGCCGACTTCGCGGATCGGTTCCCCCACCAGCTCTCCGGCGGCCAGCAGCAGCGCGTGGCACTCGCACGAGCGCTGGTGACCGAACCCAAGGTGCTGCTGCTCGACGAACCGCTCTCGGCGCTCGATGCGAAGGTGCGCGTGCAGCTGCGCGACGAGATCCGCCGCATCCAGCTGCGACTCGGCATCACCACCGTCTTCGTGACCCATGACCAGGAAGAGGCTCTGGCCGTCTCGGATCGGATCGCGGTGATGAACGCCGGCCGTATCGAGCAGATCGGGTCTCCCGAGCAGCTCTACACGATGCCCTCGACCGCCGGAGTGGCCGCGTTCGTGGGGCTGTCGAGCGTCGTGTCGGGCGTCGCCGAGGGCGATCACGTCATGGTGTGGGGGCAGCGACTCCCCCTGCAGTCGCGGGCAGACGGTCCGGTCGACGTGTACCTGCGGCCGGAGAACGTCTACTTCGCGTCGGAGGCCGACGCCGCAGCCGAGGCCCTGGTCGAGGAGAGCACCTTCCTCGGCAGCATGCGTCGCACGCTCGTGCGCACCGAGTCCGGCGAACTCGTCCGGGTGCAGCATGCGCCAGGAACTCATCCGGCCTTCGGCGACCGGGTGCGCATCGCGATCGCCGCGGAGCCCGTGGCCGTGCATCCGCGCGGCTGACTCACCGCTCTTCCCCTGACATACCCCGGGCGCTAGCGTGAGGGCCGAGGGGCGGGGTTCCCTCCATCCGAGAGAGAAAGGACGCCTCATGGCAGGCAAGTTCGAGCTGTACACCGACAAGTCCGGCGAGTACCGGTTCCGCCTGAAGGCCGGCAACGGCGAGGTCATCGCCATCAGCGAGGGCTACTCGTCGAAGTCCGCCGCTCTGAACGGCATCGACTCCGTGCGCCGCAACGCCGCGGACGCCGAGGTCGTCGAAGCCGACTGAGCTCGAGACCCACGTTTCACGCCGAGACCCCCTGTTGCAGACGTCTGCAACAGGGGGTCTCGGCGATTGCGATGGGTCTCGGCGAACCGGATCTCGTGTCAGAGCACGCGGGAGAGGAAGTCCTTCGTGCGCTGATGCCGCGGGTTGCCGAGCACCTCACGCGGGTCGCCCTCTTCGACGATGTAGCCGCCGTCCATGAAGATGAGCCGGGATCCGACTTCGCGGGCGAAGCCCATCTCGTGCGTGACGACGAGCATCGTCATCCCCTCGTCGGCCAGCGAGCGCATGACCTGCAGCACCTCGCCGACCAGTTCGGGGTCGAGTGCCGATGTGGGCTCGTCGAACAGCATCATGTCGGGGTTCATGCACAGCGCCCTGGCGATCGCCACGCGCTGCTGCTGCCCTCCCGAGAGGTGCCCCGGGTAGGCGTCGGCCTTCTCCGCCAGACCGACCCGCGTGAGCATGGCATGGGCGATCAGCTCGGCTTCCTTCTTCGACCGCTTCTTCACGCGCTGCTGAGCGATCGTGAGATTGCCGAGCACGCTGAGGTGCGGGAAGAGGTTGAAGCTCTGGAAGACCATTCCGATGCGGGTGCGCACGCGGTCGATGTCGACGTCGGGGTCGGTGATGTCGATCCCCTCGATGAGCACCTTGCCGCCGGTCGGCTCCTCGAGCAGGTTCACCGAGCGCAGCAGCGTCGACTTCCCCGATCCCGAAGGTCCGATCACGCACACGACCTCTCCCTTGGTGACGGTGAGGTCGATGCCCTTGAGCACCTCGTTGTCGCCGAACGACTTCACGAGCCCCTGCACATCGATCGCGGGGGCGTGGACATCAATCAGGTCGGTGATCATCGCTGCCTCGACATCCGTCGCTCCAGCCACGCGCTGAAGCGCGTGAGCGGGATCGTCACGATCAGGTACAGGATCGCCGCCATGATCAACGGCGTTCCGTTCGCGTTCTGCGTGCTCGCATCGCGGGCGAACGTGGTGAGCTCCTTCGACCAGATGAAGGAACCCGCCACGAACAGCAGCGACGTATCCTTCAGCAGCAGCACGAACTCGTTGGTCAGGGGCGGGATGATGATCCGGAACCCCTGCGGCACGATGATCCAGAACGTCGTCTTCATGGGCGACATGCCGAGCGAGCGGGCCGCCTCGGTCTGCCCCTTCGGAACGGCCTGGATACCCGCGCGGATCGTCTCGGCCATGTAGGCCGAGGCGACCAGGACGAGACCGATGAGCCCGAGCACGACCGGCCCACCGAGCTTCGTCCCAGGCACGCCCAGGGCGATCGGCAGGATGAAGGCGATGCCGAAGATCGTGAGGATCGCCGGCAGACCACGGAACAGCTCGATCCAGACCGTCGCGATCCAGCGGAATGGCGCGATGGTCGACAGTTTCATCAGCGCCAGCACGACGCCGAGGACCAGGCCGCCGGCGAAAGCGACGGCCGTGAACCATAGCGTGTTGACCAGGGCCGTGGTGATGATCCCGGGGAACATCTTCGCCGCGACTTCAGGATTGAAGAACAGCGGTCCGATCTTCGCCCAGTCGGTGCTCACGATCGCCCAGACGGCGATCGCGATCAGCACGACGTAGACCGTGTAGCGATACAGCTTGCTCTTGGTGGTACGCCTCAACGCCATCGTCGAGGTCCTCCCGCTCTACCGATCCCGCCGGTCACTTGGCCGCGAGGTACTCGTCGTAGATCTTCTGGTAGCCGCCGTCGTCCTGGAGCTCCTTGAGCGCCTTGTTGACCGCATCGCGCAGCTCGTCCTTCTCACCCTTGGCGAAGGCGAACCCGTACGACTCGTCGGTCGGGTACGTCTCGACGATCTTGTAGTCGGGGTCGTCCTGCTCGTGCACGTAGTTGACGGGCTGGTCCTGCAGGATCGCGTCGATCTGCCCCGCCTGCATGGCGGGCCACAGCTCGCCATCCGAGGGGTACTGCACGAGCTGCGCGCCCGGTGCGTTCTCGCCCGCGTAGGTCTCGCCGGTGGTGCCCTGCTGCACGCCGACGTTCTTCCCGTCGAGGTCATCGATGGACTTGATGTCGGAGTCGGCGCGCACCAGCAGCGACTGCAACGAGTCGACGTACGGGTCGGAGAAGTCGATGTTCGCCTTGCGCTCATCCGTGATCGTCATCGCCGACGCGCCGATGTCGCACGTGCCTGCCGCGAGGGTGGTGCCGGACTGCAACGCGTCGAACCCGACGTCCTGAACGGAGAGCTTCAGGTCGATCTTCTCGGCGATCGCACTGAGCAGGTCGATGTCGAAGCCCGAGTAGCCGGTCTCGCTGGAGAGGTCCTCGACCTCGAACGGCGGGTAGGGGACGTCGGAGCACACGGTGAGCGTTCCGGCCTCGACGAGGCCGTACTTGTCGTCGGCGGCGGGAGCGTCACTGCTGCCCGCGTCGGACGATCCGGTGGCGCAGCCGGCGAGCGCGAGGGTGGCCGTCGCCACGAGGGCGAGACCGGCGATGAGGTTGCGACGAGGCATGTCGGCTCCTGTGAGTCGAGGGCACGGAGGCCCGCTGACGGGTAGGAGTTCATCTAAACATGCGGCTCGTCGCGTGACCAATGACATCCACGTCCACGCACATTACGTTTGTGTTGCGAGTAGGCCCCGATCACACGTGGAAACCGAGTTCCCGAGCCGGCGCGACGCGGTCTCAGACCTCGAAGTCGACGGCGACTCGGGAGGCGACCACCGAGCGGATGTACGTGGCGACCTCGGCGTGCGCGGGATGCACCTGATACTCGTCGATCGCTTCGACCGACGCGAAGTCCGCGACGAGCGTGACGTCCCAGTTCGCCTCCGGGTAGGCGACGTTCGCCCCTGCCGAGATGGTGAGCAGCTGCGGCACGACGCCGTCGAGCGCGTTGAGGCGGCGGGCGACTTCCGCAGCCTGCGCCGCGCGCTCGGCAGCATCTTCGGAAGCGAGCTTCCAGGTCACGACATGGCGGATCGTCATAGCGCTTCCTTCACTCCGGTCTTCGCCGCCCCGTCACGGAGAGCGCCCTCGAGCGCCTCACGCAGTCGATCGGGTGCCACGCGCCAGTGCGCATGCAGCTCGCCGTCGATCAGGACCACGGGGATCTTCTCCCACCACAGCTCGTACAGTGCGGGGTCGTCCTGGATCGACGCCTCGACGATCTCGATCTGCTCGGCTGCGGCGTCTGGCAGTTCGGCGACCACGGCGTCGATGACGTCGGAGGCGACGTCGCACAGGTGGCAGTCGGGCTTGCCGATCAGAGTCAGCGTGGTCACGCCGACGGCACCTCGACCGCGCGGCCCTGGGCGATCCACTCGCCGGTCCCGCCCTCGACGTTCGTGGCGTCGTAGCCGCGCGACTCGAGCGCCTCGACCACACGCGCCGATCGACCGCCGGCCTGGCAGATGACGTCGAACGCCTCGCTCGGCAGCTCCTCGAGACGGTTGCCGATCTCCGACATGGGGATGTTGACGGCGCCGGGGACGTGTCCCGCGGCGAACTCGTCCACTTCCCGTACATCGATGAGCGGGGTACCGGTGCGCTCGGCGAGCTCGGTGACGGTGATCGACTTCATGACAACCTCTCGGCAGGACGGAGATGGGGCCGGAGACACAAAGCGCCCGTCCGAAGACAGGCGCTCGTGTCTGGTCGCTTACTTCTTGTTGCGACGCTGGTGGCGAGTCTTGCGAAGCAGCTTGCGGTGCTTCTTCTTCGCCATGCGCTTGCGGCGCTTCTTGATGACAGAACCCACGGAAACCTCACTAAGTCAGTGGCTGGGTGTCTCCGAAATCGGACACCCGGGTACGGGCACGGAAAATGCCTCGGGTCAGTCTAGCAAACCCGAAGGCGTGGGCTGTCACACGCGCCTTCCGCCCGAGGGCGGCCGAGCATGGGACAGCCTGCGACGTCAACCGACGTCGGCGATGGGTCGCTGCAGCGCATCGGCCACAGCGGACTCCGGAACACGATAGCTGCGGCCGAAACGGACGGCGGGCAGCTCCCCAGCATGAACCAGCCGGTACACGGTCATCTTGGACACGCGCATCAGCTCGGCGACCTCAGCAACCGTGAGGAATCGGACGTCAGGAACCTCGGGCATCCCACGTACCCCTTTCTCGATGTGCACACTCTATGTGGTAGCTGGGACACGTGTAAACCTCTGTGACCCGTGTGATCAGTGAGGCATCGCGGGACTCTGAGAGGCGCCCAGCCGGCGCATAGGCATTCTGCGGGCTTCGCTCAATCGCGACTGGCAGAGTCATCGCAGGTCTCGTGCGGCACCGCCGAGTCCGCCCCCCGGGTGTGGGGACCCGCACCTCTCCCCTGACGGCAAGCCCCCCGTGTCGTCAGGGGAGAGTCGTTGCGGGGATCGCCCGAACGTCAGGTGCCGAGGCGCTTGAGGGCCGACGCGACCACATGCTTCGCGGATGCCGCCGCGCGTCCGACGACCTCGGCCGCGTGGGCGGCGCTGTCGGGAAGCGAGGCACCCGGGTATGCGATGTCGGGCGCACCATCTCCGAAGGCATCCACCAGGAACGGCACCAGCCAGTCGTCGACGACCTCGAGCGGCTCGACCGCGAGGCTGTAGAAGCGACGCTGTCCGTCCTCGCGCACGGTGACGAGTTCGGCATCGCGGAGCACCTTGAGGTGCTTCGACACGGTGGGCTGGCTGATACCCAGATCGGCGACGATCTGGCTGACGCTGGTGCCGGCCTCTCCTTCGGTCGTGCGCCGCAGCAGGAGCTGGAGGATGTCTCGCCTCGTACCGTCTGCGATCACGTCGAAGATGTCCGTCATGAGTTCAGGGTAGTCGTCCCCGGCACGGAGTACCATGACGAAGGCTCGGCGACAGGCGCCGTGCCGCCGCCCGAGGCAGGGCGTGCGACGACACACAGGGGGCAGCGATGTCGGGCATCGTTTCGGCGTCGTCCCCGCGCGAGAGCCTGAAGAGCGCAGCCGGCTGGGTCAAGCACCTCGTGACGTCATCGCCGTCGCGCTTCGCGATCGTGATCTTCGCTCTGCTGATCCTCGTCTTCACGGTGCTGCTCTCCCTGCCCATCGCCTCCGCGTCCGGCAGGGTCACCCCCCTCAGCGATGCGCTGTTCACCGCCGTCTCCACCATCTGCGTGACGGGACTCGCCACCGTCGACATGGCCAACTACTGGTCGCCGTTCGGACACGTGCTGATCTTCCTCGGCGTGAACATCGGCGCGCTGGGGGTGCTGACCCTCGCATCGCTCATGGGAATGCTGATCTCGAAGCGTCTCGGTCTGCGAGCCAAGCTGATGGCGGCAGGCGACACGAACCCGATGCGCGCGCACGGCGGTGTCGTCAACGAGAGCCAGACCGTGCGACTCGGCGAGGTCGGCCAGCTGCTCACCACGGTCGCCGTCTCGGCGCTGATCATCGAGGCGTCGCTCGCGATCCTCCTCTACCCCGCCCTCGTGATGGCCAAGGTCGACCCGATCGCGGCGCTCTGGGAGGCGCCCTACTTCGCGGCGATGGCGTTCACGAACACCGGATTCGCGCCGAACGACGGCGGCGTCGCCGTCTTCGCCGACGACTACCTGGTGCTCTCGCTCCTGATGGTCGGCGTCTTCCTCGGCAGCATCGGCTTCCCGGTCATCTATACCCTCGCCAAGCATGTCTGGCACGTGAAGCGCTGGTCCCTGCATTCCAAGCTCACCATCGTCACCACCGTCCTGCTCTTCATCCTGGGTGCGGCCGTCTTCGTGATCCTCGAGTTCAACAACCCGAAGACCTTCGGCTCGATGGATGCCACCGACACCACGTTCCAAGCCTTCTTCCTGTCGGCGATGACACGCTCCGGCGGCTTCAACGTGATCGAGATGGACGACCTGAACGGCTCGTCCCTGCTCGCGGCGAGCATGCTCATGTTCGTCGGCGGCGGCTCCGCCTCGACCGCGGGCGGGATCAAGGTGACCACCCTCGCCGTCCTCGCCATCGCCGTCTGGTCCGAGGCCAAGGGACGCCAGTCCGTCGAAGCCTTCGGTCGCCGCATCCCCAGCGACGTGCAGCGCGTCGCCCTCAGCGTCGTCGCGTGGGGAGCGACGATCGTCGCGCTGTCGACCATCGTGATCGCGCAGATCACCAAGGCCGACATCAGTCACGTGCTCTTCGATGTGATCTCCGCGTTCGGTACCGTCGGTCTCTCGACAGGCCTCACCGGCGAGCTGCCGGATTCCGCCTCCTACGTCATGGCCGCGACGATCTTCATGGGCCGCGTTGGTACAGTGACTCTCGCCGCGGCGGTCGCCGCGACATCGCGAACGCAGTACTACTCACTGCCCGTGGAAAGGCCGATCGTTGGTTGAAGTCCTCCGGGGCGACGCTCCCGTCCTCGTCATCGGCCTCGGCCGGTTCGGTGCCGCCTGCGCCGGTGAGCTCGACCGCCTCGACCGCGAGGTGCTCGCGATCGACGACAACCTCGAGCTCGTGCAGAAGTGGTCCGACCGCGTCACGCACACCGTCCAGGCCGACGCCAAGAACATCGACGCCCTGCGGCAGATCGGTGCGCAGGACTTCCAGGTGGCCGTCGTGGCCGTCGGCTCCTCCATCGAGGCTTCGGTGCTCATCACGGCGAACCTCGTCGACCTCAAGGTCCCGCAGATCTGGGCCAAGGCGGTCTCGCAGTCGCACGGCAAGATCCTGGCGCGCGTCGGCGCCAACCACGTCATCTACCCCGAGCGCGAGGCCGGCGAGCGCGTCGCGCACCTCGTCTCCGGGCGCATGCTCGACTTCATCCGCTTCGACGACGACTTCGTGCTCGCCAAGATGTACCCGCCGAAGTTCATCCGCGGCGTCGGCCTGAACGAGTCCGGCGTGCGCTCGAAGTACAAGGTGACCGTCGTGGGCGTGAAGAGCCCGGGCAAGCCGTTCCGCTACGCCGAGGCGAACACCATCGTGACCAACCATGACCTGATCATCGTGTCCGGTACGAACAGCGACATCGAGCGGTTCGCCGGCCTCGACCGCTGACGTCTCCCTCCCGCCTTCCGAGCGACTCCCCCTCGCGGCGGATGCGCGACGCCCGGCGGCCGTGGTGGGATGGGGCCATGACCGACCCCACAGCGGCCCCGCCCGTCCTCGCCCTTCGCGGGCTTCGCAAGCAGTTCGGGCAGAAGGTCGCCGTCGACGGTCTGTCCCTCGACGTGCCGCCCGGATCCATGCTGGGCCTGCTCGGGCCGAACGGCGCAGGCAAGACCACGACGCTCGCGATGGCCACCGGACTGCTCCGCCCCGATGCCGGCGCGGCGTGGGTGCTGGGCGCCGACGTGTGGCAGAACCCCGCCGAGGCGAAAGCCCGCATGGGTGTGCTCCCCGACGGCATCCGCATGCTCGATCGTCTCAGTGGAGCAGAGCTGCTGCGATACACCGGACTGCTGCGCGGCATGGCAGAGGCCGACGTCGTCTCGCGGACGGGCGACCTGCTCGAGGCGCTGGGGCTCGCAGAGGCGCGAGACACCCTCGTCGTGGACTACTCCGCCGGCATGCGCAAGAAGATCGGGCTCGCCTGCGCGCTGATCCACGCTCCCCGCCTGCTCATCCTGGATGAGCCGCTGGAGGCCGTCGATCCCGTCTCGGGCGAGACGATCCGCCAGATCCTGCGCTCGTTCGTCGACGGCGGCGGCACCGTGGTGCTGTCGAGCCACGTGATGGAGCTCGTCGAGTCGATGTGCGACCGGGTGGCCATCGTCGCCGAGGGGCGCCTGCTCGCGCACGGTCCGCTCGACGAGGTGCGAGCCGGACTCTCGCTTCAGCAGCGGTTCCTCACGCTCGTCGGGGCGCACGATCTCGGGACGGAGACGCTCGCATGGTTGCGCTCCTCGTAAGCCTGCGCTGGCGGCAGCTGCGGCATCAACTGTCGCGGAACCCGTGGATGATCGTCACCCTGATCATCACGGGGATGATCGCCCTCGGGCTCCTCGCCGGACTCGCTGCGGGTCTGGTCGCTCTGCGCTTCGCCGCACCGGAGGGCGCTGTCACCGCCATCGTGCTCACCGGGTCCGTGCTCGTCCTCGGATGGTGGATCGGCTCCATCCTGGTCAGCGCCGACGACTCCCTCGCCCCCGAGCGCTTCGCCCTGCTGCCGGTGACCGCCCCCTCCCTGTTGCCGGGCTTCGTCGTCGCCGGAGCCACGACCATCGGCGGCATCGGGACCACGGTCGCCCTGCTGCTGATGCTCCTCGGCTGGTCGGTGAGCCTTCCCGCACTGCTCACCGCGGTGATCATGATGCCGGTGGCGGTCGTGACCTGCGTGCTCGGTGCCCGCGTGGTGAGCGGACTGCTCGCCGGATGGCTGGCCCGACGCAGCACCCGCGACCTGGTGCTGACCCTCGGGGTGCTGCTCGCCGCCTCGTCCGGCCTCATCCTCAACCTCGGGATCGGGGCGCTCACCACCGTGACGGACGTCGGGGGTGCCTTCGCCTCGGCTGCCGACATCGCCGCCTGGACGCCGTTCGGCGCCGTGTTCGGGGTGTCGGCATCGGTAGCGCAGGGCGACGTGCTCACCGCGACGCTGCGATTGCTGATCGCCCTCGCGACGGTCGTGGTCCTGTGGTGGGCGTCTCAGCGGCTGCTCGCCGCCCGGCTCGTCTCCCCCATCCAGAGCAGCGGCGGTGGACGGGTGCGCTCCGGCGGTCTGCTCGATCGACTGCTGCCGGCGAACCCGATGGGTGCGATCGCCGCACGATCTCTGCACTACTACCGCCGCGACCCGCGTCAGCTCGTCAACATCGTGATGCTCCTGCTCCTGCCCGCGATCTTCATCGGCATCGCGCTCATGAACGGCCTGCAGGAGGAGTCCCTCGGTTTCGCCCCCGCGATCACACTGATCCCGGCGATCAACGCTCTCCTCGCCGGGACGATCGTGCAGATGTCGATCGCCTATGACAACGATGCCGTCGCGGCGCACATCCTCACGGGTGTGTCCGGGGCGGCGGACCGTGCCGGGCGCCTGCTCGGCTTCGGGATGATCGCAGTGCCGGTGACGCTCGCCCTGTGCGTGGCGACCTGCCTCCTCGCCGGGCGGCCGGATCTGCTCCCCGGCAGCATCGGCGCATCCCTCGGTCTCACGGCGATCGCTGCAGGGGCCGGTGCCTGGGTGGGGAGCTTCCTTCCGGGCCGTGCGCCCGCTCCGGAAGCCAATCCCTTCGGGCGCGGATCATCCGGCGGGGTGCAGTCGCTGCTCGCGATGGTCATCATCGGACCCATCACGCTCGTCCTCGGAGCACCCGCATTCGGGTTCGCCATCGCGGCGATCTGGAGTCCCACGCTCGGCTGGATCAGCCTCGCGTGCGGACTCGCGTTCGGCGGCCTCGCGCTCTGGGGAGGGACCGCGCTGGGCGGGAAGTTCCTGGATCGCCGCTGGCCCGAGGTGCTCGCCGACGTGTCCAGCGAGAGTTGAGCGCGGACGGACCCCACGCGACACGCAGGCCCCGGGCACCAGGCCTCCCGCGACATCAGGCCCGACGGGTCAGGCGTCGATGTCGAGGACGACCTCGATCACGTCGTCCACCCCGAGGCCCTCGCCGTCCTGCAGCGTCTTCTTGATCGGCACGATGTAGCCGCCGTCTTTCGGCCACGGGGCCGTGGCCACGGTGGTGGTGCCTACGGAAACCCTGGCCGGGATCATGCCCCAGCCATAGGTCACGACAGAGGCGATCTCGTGGATCATCTCGCTCTCGGCAGGTGGCACGGTGACGAAGTGGAAAGGCGCGGGCCCGCGCCAGTACCAGATGGGTCCCTCGATCCTCAGCCGCATGGTTCAGGCTCCGGCGGCGAGCTCCCTGGCACGCGCGAGTGCGGCGTCCGCAGCCTCCGCGAAGGTGCGATCGAGGCGTGCTTCCTGCAGCACGGCGACCGCCCGCTCCGTCGTCCCCTTCGGGCTCGTGACCCGACGGCGCAGCTCTGCAGGAGCCTCGCCGGAGGCGTCGAGCAGGGCCGTCGCCCCGATGAACGTCTGCTCGACCATGAGCCGCGCATCCGCATCGGTGAAGCCCATGCCGACGGCGGCCTTGGTGAGCTCCTCGATCAGCAGGTACACGTAGGCCGGTCCCGATCCCGAGATCGTGGACAGCGCGTCGATCTGCGACTCGGGAACCTCGACGACGGCGCCGACGGTCTCGAACAGACGACGGACGAGGGCGATGTCTTCGGCGGGAACCGCAGCACCGGCGGCGAGCCCCGTCACTCCCTTGCGCACCGTTGACGGCGTGTTCGGCATCGAGCGGATCACCCTCGCCTCCGAACCCAGCACATCGGCGAAGGTCTGCAGCGTGACCCCGGCGGCGACGCTCACCACGATCGCATCAGCGGCGAGGTGCGGGGCGATCTCGCGGAGCAGGTCCGGCACCATCGCCGGCTTCACGCCGACGAGCACGATCCGCGCACCGGCAGCCGCCTCGACGTT
>NZ_QOAY01000146.1:13485-15100 GCF_003314775.1 Microbacterium sp. H6
CTCCGGCCGATCGGCGAGCGCGATGCTGGTGACCCCGTCGAGGCCGGCGAACGCCTCTGCCTTCTCCGCCGTGCGGTTCGTCGCGGTGATCCCGCCATCGATGCGGACACCCGAGGCGACCACTCCGCGGAGGATCGCACCGCCCATCGAGCCGGCACCGAGGAAAGCGAGCGAAGGAAGCGAGTCAGACATGTCGTCATCCTACGGCGGGCACTCCGACATCCCCGGGCGGGCGGTTCTAGACTCGTCCCATGAGTGCATCCGGAGGCAACAAGGCCATCGTCGCGGCGTTCCTGGCGAACATGGGAATCGCCCTCGCGAAGTTCATCGCCTGGGCGCTCTCCGGCTCCGCCTCGATGCTCGCCGAGGCCATCCACTCCGTCGCGGACTCCGGCAACCAGCTGCTCCTGATGTTGGGCGGACGCAAGGCTCGGCGCGAGGCCGACCGCGCGCACCCGTTCGGCTACGGTCGCGAGCGCTACGTCTACGCGTTCGTCGTGTCGATCATCCTGTTCTCGGTCGGCGGTCTCTTCGCGATCTACGAGGGCGTCGAGAAGCTCACGAATCCGCATGAGCTCGACAAGACGTGGTGGTGGCTTCCGCTCGTGGTGCTCGTCATCGCGATCGGGCTCGAGTCGTTCTCGTTGCGCACAGCCGTGCGGGAGAGCAACCTCGTGCGGGAGAAGGGGCAGTCGTGGGTGTCGTTCGTGCGCCGCTCCAAGGCACCCGAGCTTCCCGTCGTGCTGCTGGAGGACGTGGGCGCCCTGACCGGCCTCACGTTCGCCCTGCTCGGCGTCGGCCTCACGCTGCTCACCGGCAATCCGATGTTCGACGCACTCGGCACCGTGATGATCGGTGTGCTGCTGGTGCTGATCGCGATCGTGCTGGGTGTCGAGACGAAGAGCCTCCTGGTCGGTGAGGGCGCGACCCAGGCCGACCACGACCGCATCGTGGATGCGATCAACGCCGGCGACGAGATCGAGAAGATCATCCACATGAAGACCCTCTACCTCGGCCCGGACGAGCTGATGGTGGCGGCGAAGATCGCCCTCAACGCGGACAAGCCGCTGCGGGAGGCCGCCGACGACATCGACGCGATCGAGGCTCGGATCAGGGAGGCCGTGCCGGTCGCGCGGGTCGTCTACATCGAGCCCGACGTCTACCGCCCCGCGATCGACCCGGAGCCCTCGACCGACGTCTTCGTGCTGAAGTCGTCGGACTGAACGGGGACCGCGTTCAGCGCCGCTGCTCGAAGAACGAACGCAGCAGCGCGGTCGCAGCCTCAGCCTCGACGCCGCCGACCACCTCGGCACGATAGGGCAACCGTCGATCGCGCAGCACGTCGTACATCGATCCGGCAGCACCGGCCTTGTCGTCCCATGCTCCGAACACCACGCGACTGATGCGTGCCTGCAGGACGGCGCCCGCGCACATGATGCAGGGTTCGAGGGTCACCACGAGTGTGTGCTGCTCGAGATTCCAGGACCCGACCGCTGCCGCCGCCCGACGGAGCGCCTCGACCTCGGCGTGCCCCGTCGGGTCGTGGGTCTCCTCGCGAGTGTTGCGTCCCTCCGCGATGATCCGGCCTTCGGGATCGAGGACCACCGCTCCGACC
>NZ_QOAY01000146.1:15130-23123 GCF_003314775.1 Microbacterium sp. H6
ATCTCGGATGCCATGGCCGCTTCGCTGGCGAGCTCGAGGGCACGCGTCATCGCGCGTCGGTCGGCTGCGGTCATGCGTCGAGCCTACGACAGCCGTCGAGCCCGGCCCGAGTCCCGATGTCGTGCCTGACCGCGTGGCGCATTACCCTGTATTCATGCGTGTTCACGTGGCCGACCACCCTCTCATCACTCACAAGCTCTCGGTGCTGCGCGATGCGCGCACGCCCTCACCGGTGTTCCGACAGCTCACGGAGGAGCTCGTGACACTGCTCGCGTACGAGGCGACCCGCAACGTGAAGGTCAGCCCGATCGAGATCACGACCCCGGTGACCACCACGACGGGTGTGAAGATCTCGGAGCCCCGCCCCATCGTGGTGCCGATCCTGCGCGCCGGTCTCGGCATGCTCGAAGGCCTCGTGAAGCTGCTTCCGACGGCTGAAGTCGGCTTCCTCGGCATGGTGCGCGATGAGACCACCTTCGAGCCGACCACCTACGCCGAGCGGTTGCCCGACGACCTGAGCGACCGCCAGTGCTTCGCGATCGACCCCATGCTGGCGACCGGTGGTTCGCTCGCCGCCGCGATCCAGTTCCTGTTCGACCGCGGCGCCAAGGATGTCACGGCCATCTGCCTGCTCGGCACTCCCGAGGGCGTCGCCGCGATCGAGGCGATGGCCGGCGACCGCGACGTGACCCTCGTGCTCGGCGCGCTCGACGAGCGTCTCGACGAGAAGGGCTACATCGTGCCCGGCCTCGGCGACGCGGGCGACCGGCTCTACGGCACGGTCTGATCCTCGGCAGCGTACGACCTCTTCGGCGCGTCTTCCGCCTCAGATGGTGAGGCGGTAGGCGCGCTCATCTCCGTGGTGAGTGAAGCCCGCACGGGCGAGGATGGGCGCTGACGTCGAGACGCGACCCTTCACCAGGGCCGTCTTCGCTCCCCATGCCGCACCCTGCCGCAGTCTCTCGGCCAGCACTGCGCGGTAGGCGCCGCGACCGCGGTGGCTCTCCAGTGTGGATGCGCCCCAGAGCCGCACGAACCCGTCCTCGATCGTGCATCCCCCGGTGCTGACGGCGCGTCCATCGATGCGCGCGAGCACACGGAACCCGGTCTGCGCCTCGAGCGCCGCGGACACCTCGTCGAGTTCGGCCCGGAGACCCTCCTCATCGAGGGGCTGCTGGTGCCACACGGGCACATTGACGCCGTCGAGGTCGCGTACCTGATCGAGGGTACGCACGATCTCGGTGGACACGTCGGACGGCACCTCGACCTCCACCTCGTCGACGGGTCGTGCGAACACCGCCACCGTATCGACGTGCTCTGCCCCGCGTCGCCGAAGCTCGTCCTCGACGTCGGGCCGATCGGAAGGATTCGTCCAGAACGTGAACTGCGAGGCGCCCCATGCTCTCGTCCGCGCCAGTGCGCCATCCACCACGTCGACGGCCGACAGCGCGGAGTCGACCTGCGAACCTCGCACTCCCCCGCCGAACCGTGCAGGATCCCGCACGAGGAGCAGATGCTCGCGCTCGTGCTCACTGTCGCGGGGGAACCACACCCACGCTGCCGCGGCGCGCATGATCTGGTCGGTGGTGTGGGCGCTCACTCGGCCGCTCCGACGAGCCGGGCGAACGCGCTGAGCCTGGCGACGCCCTCAGGCGTATACGGCAGGTCGTCGAGCAGCGCGGGCGAGTGGATCAGGTAGGCGACGACCTGTGCTCGGGAGATCGCGACGTTGAGGCGGTTCTGGAGCAGCAGGAACTCCGGACCGCGCGGCGCATCCCGACCGCTCGACGCCGCGAGCGAGGTGATGGAGACCACTGCCTCCTTGCCCTGGAAGTTGTCGACCGTGCCGACAGGGACGTCGGGGAAGCCGGCGTCGGCGAGCGCGTCGAGCACCAGCTGACGCTGCGCGTTGTAGGGCGTGACCACGATGACGTCGGACTGCGCGAGTGGTCGCGTCGACGCCTCGGGGTCGTTGTCGGTGAAGACCCGGCCGACCAGATCGGCGACCAGGCGGACGACCTCTGCCGCTTCCTCGGGCGATTGCGTCGCGTTTCCGCGGTGGCGCAGCGGGATGACATGGAGACCCACGTCGACACCCTCGAGCGACCGGAGTTCGGTTCCGGGTGCCGAGGCGAGCTGTCCCGCGTAGGCGAGCTTCGACACCGGAGCGGCCACGAAGGGGTGCATCCGCCACGACCGAGCGAGGAAGTAGCCGTACTCGGGCCGCACGACCGGATCGCCGTCCATCACCCAGCCGAGAGCGGACGTGTCCACCGGTTCGGGGTGGGCGCCCTGGCTCACCTGCGGGAGCTGCTGCGGGTCGCCGAGGAGCAGCAACCGTTTCGCTCCGGCCGCGACCGCGATCGTCGAGGCGAGCGAGAACTGCCCCGCCTCGTCGATCACGAGGAGATCGAGCCCGGCCCGTTCGACGCGCTGGGTGTTGCTGAAGTCCCAGGCCGTACCGCCCACGACCGCGCCCTCACCGGCGTGCTCGGCGAGGAAGGAGGCCATGCCGTTCTTCGGGATCACGGTGTATGACGGGTCCGCATCGGGATCCTTCGGCGCCTTCGCCACCTGGGCGGGCGAGACGCCGTCGGCGACGATCCGCTCGAGAAGCGTGTCGATGATGGCGTGCGACTGCGCCACGACGCCGACCTTGAAGCCGTGCTCGTTGACCAGACGCGCGATCACGCGCGAACCCGTGTAGGTCTTCCCCGTCCCCGGAGGGCCCTGCACGGCGAGGTAGCTGTGATCGAGGTCGAGCACTCCGCGCACGATCGCATCGATCGTGTCATCACCTGCTTCCGGGAGCGCGCCGCCCGAGAAGGTGCGCGGGGGCAGTCGGCGCAGGATGTCGGTGGCCGCATCCTGGGGGAAGCCCGGCGCGGCCAGGTGCACCGCGTCGGCCCACTCGTCGATCGCGCCCTGCAGCGACACCACCCGAGGCGGAGCCGCCGGAGTGAGCGCAAGCGGCAGCTCATCCCAGGTCTGTCCCTGCACAGCCGCTTCTGTGACGAGGTAGCCGTCGTCGAGCACCTCGGCGATCGTGACCGTGTGCGGTACGTGGACGGCGCGTGAGGGCACCTCGGTGTCGAACGGGGCTGGCACCTCGTACAGCGCGAACGGCTGGGCACCGGGACCGAGCGTGGTGCCGGGTGACACCTCGCCGCGGATCTCGATGTCCCTGGACATCACTCTCCGCCCCTCGATGATGCTCCACTCCCGGACGACCGATGACGACGGACGGTCTACCCGCACCACATCACGCGTGCCGTCCCACATCGTGACCGGTTCGCGCAGCCTCTGGAAGTGCGACACCCAGAAGCTCTTCGCTTCACGGGGGAAGTAGTCGATGGCCGCGGCCGCGATGCGGTGCACCTGTCCGTCGCCGCCTGCCTCCACGGCGCGCTCCGCATCGGCGAGGAGCGCGACCGATCGGGGAGACGGCTCATAGATGACCTCGTCCGCGTCGTCGGGGGGCGCCGGCGTGACGCCCTTCTCCCTCGCGATGTCGATCAGCCAGTTGCGCAGGCGCCGTGTCGAGACGCAGTCGTAGCGGTTGTAGTCGGCGAGGTCGGCGAGGACCGCGTCTGCTTCGGACCGCTGCCCGGCCGCGGCGAGCTCGCGGGCCGCGACGTACTGCACGATCGAGTCGTCACCCTTCTGCACGTCGCTCGTCCGGACGTCGTCGCCCATGTAGAGCGGCTCGAGCTTCTTGATCGAGTACGACCGGGAGCCCACCCTGACCGTCCGCAGCACGAGCGGATACAGATCGACGAACACCCCTTCACGGAGCAGCCGATCGACCTCGCCTTCGCGCACTCCGTGCCGCGCTGCCATGGCCACGAGATGCGAGGTCTCGTACGGGGCATAGTGATAGATGTGCATTCCCGGATGCGCCGCTCTGCGGGCATTGACGAAGTCGAGGAACGTCTCTAGCGCCCGCTTCTCTTCGGCGAACGTATGCGCCCACAGTGCCGAGTACTGGTCGGCGTTGTCCACCCAGCCGAAGAGGTAGTCGATCCCCCAGTGCGCCTCGCCGTCGGGAGCAGGCTCGGTGTACAGCGGGTCGCCCTCGAAATCGAAGAAGATGTCGCCGTGGCTGGGGAGCGGGAGCGTGTGGATGGCCTGCGCGTAGTGCACGTCGAAGGTCGGCACACCCTCGGTGTCAGCCCGCAGCTGCAGGCGGGCCTGGGCACGGAGCGTCTCGAACGTATCGGCGTTCATCCCCGTCGGCGCCTCGATCGCGCCGGCCAGGGCGTCGATCGTCTCGATGCCTGCAGCCCGGAGCCGAGCTCGCTGCACCGGACGCATCCGCGCCACCATCAGCAGGTCCCGGTGTGCGAGCACCTGCTCCTCGCAGGTCGCGCAGCGCCCGCAGGCGACCACCTGGAGGTCACCGCGATCGTCGCCCCAGGCCAGAGGAGCGCCCGCGGCGCCGTCGGCGATGCGGCGATCCGCGATGAGGGCGCGCAGCCTTGCCCTGCGCACCTGGAACAACGGGAGCAGATCGTCGACGGCGTGCGTGCTGAGCGTGCCGTCTCCGAGGATCAGGTCCACCTCGTCGGAACGGGAGATCCGCAGGCGGTCGAGCTGGTCGACATATGCCGCGAGCTGCATGAGAGCTGTCACACGGGCTTTGCGGGCGAGCTTCGAGTCCTGCACACGCCAGCGCCCCTCATCGTCTTTGCGCAGGAAGTCCGCGAACCCGACGAACTCGTCCGTCGCGAAAGCCGCCTGGAACACGACGAGCGCATCCGAGCGCAGTGCAGCCACCGTCTCGTCGACTGCCGCAGCGAGCGCTTCCGCGTCGACCGAGGACACCTTCTCGATGCGGTGCACGTTCTCGTCACCGAGATCGTGGATGTACCGGTCGAGCACGTTCTGCTCGTGCACGTCGCCGAGCTCGGCCGCGCGCTTCAGAGTCGCATCCTCCGGCTCTTCGACGGCGGGGACGCGCCCCAGCTTCGCGTCGATCGCCCGGGCCCACGCGAACTCGCACTCGGCGGCCGCCTTGAGGTCGCTCGCGCTCCAGATGACGCGTTGCGCCTGAGTGTCGATCCGCACGATGCTCCCGTTCTGTCGGATGCTTCGACACTATCCGCGGCATCGGACACAGGCGAAAGCGGACGGCTCCTCGACGCGCGGGTTCAGCGCCACCAGGTGTCGTCGGGCGTCACCGGGAGGTGTCGCTTGTGCTGCGTCGCGAGATACCTGGCCTCGATGCGACCGGCGACCTCAGGATCGACCTCGCGCCCCTCGAGGAAGTCGTCGATCTGCTCGTACGTGAGGCCGAGTTCGTCCTCGTCGGCGCGTCCGGGCTGGCCGTCCAAGAGATCGGCCGTCGGCACCTTGAAGGCGAGTCGGTCCGGAGCGTCGAGGAACTGCAGCAGCGAGCGTCCCTGCCGCTTGCTGAGCCCGGACAACGGGAGGATGTCGGCAGCGCCGTCACCGAACTTCGTGTAGAAGCCGGTCACCGCCTCCGCCGCATGGTCGGTGCCGATCACCAGCAGTCCGTCGTGACCGGCGAGCGCATACTGCGTGACCATGCGGACGCGAGCCTTGATGTTGCCGCGGTTGAAGTCGCTGATGTCGCTCGTGACCGCGAACTCGATGTCCTCCTCCACCCCGTCGACACCGTTCTGGATGTTGACCTCGACGGAGGAGTCGGGCGCGATGAACGCCAGCGCGGCTTCCGCGTCTTCGGCATCGTGCTGAACCCGATAGGGCAGACGCACCGCGAGGAACTTCGCCTCGCCGCCCTCGGCGCGCACACGCTCCACCGCGAGCTGTGCCAGACGGCCGGCCAACGTGGAGTCCTGCCCGCCCGAGATCCCGAGCACGAACCCCTTCGCTCCGGTGGCACGCAGGTAGTCGGCGAGGAAGCCGATCCGACGATCGGTCTCGGCCTCAGGATCGATCTCGGGCCTGACGCCGAGGTCTTCAGAGATCTGCTTCTGCAACGACATGTCATCCTCCGTCTTGTCCTCGACCAGTATCGCCCCTGCGTGTTACGTCCGGGTGACACCGCGGCGTTCGCATGCTCCTGCCAGCGAAGGCCTGAGAGAATGGACCGGTGAAGCTCCTCGTCGCTGCCCTCGATTCCGAACTGTCCGCATTCCCGGAGGAGCTCGACGGCTTCGACCGACTCGTGACCGGCGCCGGAAAGCTGCCGGCCACGTACGGCCTGACCCGCGCACTCGATGCCAAGGTCTACGACGAGATCGTGGTGGTCGGAACAGCCGGAGCCATCGAGCCCGGCCTCGAGGCGACCGTCCACGAGGTCGGCAGCGCGTTCCAGCACGACGTCACCGACCTCGACGGCGTTCGCGGGCAGCACGTCTCACTGCCTGCACGCGTCTCCACCGGACGCGACGGCGTGTTGATCGCGACCGGTGACCACTTCGTCGAGGACGCCGAGGTCACCGCCGTGATCCGCCCCTCCGGTGCTGCACTGGTCGACATGGAGACCTACGCCTTCATCTGGGTCGCCGAGCAGTTCGGTGTTCCGATCCGCGTGTTGCGTGCGGTGTCCGACCAGGCGGAAGACGGCGCGCTGACAGACTGGCGCGAGGCCGTCGCCCGCTGCAGCGTGCAGCTGCGCGACGTCATCCGCAGCGAATACGGCGTCTGACGCGCGACAGGCGGATCGCACTGGCCCGCGTCAGCGGGCGTCGATGATGCTGGGGCCGTTGGGCAGCGCTCGCACCGTGAGCTGCGCGGGGATCTGCTCCTGCATGGCCTCGACATGGCTGATCACACCGACGGTCCTGCCGCCCTGACGCAACTCATCGAGTGTGCGCATGGCCACGTCGAGAGTGTCACCGTCGAGGGAACCGAACCCCTCGTCGATGAAGAGGGTGTCCAAGCGGATGCCGCCCGCGCGTGCCGTCACGACCTCGGCCAATCCCAGCGCCAACGCGAGTGACGTGAGGAAGGTCTCACCTCCCGACAACGACTGCGGTGGTCGGGTCTGGCCGGTGAACGCGTCGAACACCACGATGCCGAGTCCGGAAGCCGCACCGCGGGCCGCGAGCGCGTCGGAGTGCCGCAGCTGATACCGCCCGGTGGACATCTCGTGCAGCCGACGGTTGGCCGCCTCGACGATCTCCTCGAGCTCTGCTGCGAGGACGAACGTCTCCAAAGTCATCTTGCGGGTGTTGACGCCCCTGCCCGCGATCGTGTCCGCGAGGTTCTGCAGCACCTCGAACTCCGCGGCCTCGTCGGCGCTGCGAGCCTGCTCGATCGCGGCAGAATCGATCAGCCCGCCGAGCCGTTCCGCGGTGCCGGCGGCCTTGGCTGCCTCGTCGACCGCCGTGGTCCAGAGGCTACGAGCTTCCGCTGATGCTCGTTCGGCCGGTGCCAGGTCGATGGGCTCTTCCGGCAGGGTGCGGAGTTCGAGGTCGAACAGCACGGCCCGCTCCTTCTCCCGTTGCACCGCGTGCTGCGTGATCCGCGCGTCCAGCGCTTCCTGGACTGAGAGCGGGCGCAGCGCCTCTTCCGCTGCTGCCTCGTCAGCGAACACGGAGTCCGCGAGACCGGCGTCGCGCTGTGCCTGGGCGCCGACGAGGGCCTCGGCCCTGCGCACGCGCTCGGAGATCGCCTGGCTCAGCGCACGCGCAGCCGCGACCTTGACCTCGTTGTCCGCCAGCCGTTCGGCGACCGTGGGGAATGCAGCCCGCGCCGCGGCGATCAGCTCCTGTGCCTCCGTGCGACGTTGACGCAGGACGGCATGCTGTTCGCGTGCCTCCGCCAAAGCCCTCGCGTCGTCTTCTCGTTCGGTGTCGAGATGCTCGAGCCGCGTCACGAGGTCCGCGAGCTGCGTGTCGAGCGCGGTCAGCGTCTCGACAGCCGCGCGGCTGTCCGCGAGAGCCGCAGCGGCCTCCTCGTACTCGGTCTCGGCACGTTCGACGTCGCGCCCGTCGGCGCGAGCGGTGGCGGCCGCGAGTTCGGCGCGGAGCGCAGAGGATCTGGATGCCAGCTCGCCTTCCCG